>JBAZZY010000019.1 GCA_041658565.1 Actinomycetota bacterium
CACTGCCTTGGGCATCTTTGTAGACCGAGGCGTTGTACAACACGTCGGTGAGTTGTCCGTCGCGATGGCGAATGGTCAGGGGGTAGTCGGTGACGGCCCCTTCGGCGAAGACCCGCTGGTAGCCCTCACGAGCTTGGCTCGGCTCGGTGAAGTAGTCGGAGAAGTCGGTCCCGATCAAGCTCTCCCGCTCGACGCCGGTCACCTTGACGGTGGCTTCGTTTACGTCGGTGATCTTGCCTTCGGGGCTGATGGTAACGAGCGGGTCGAGGCTGGCCTCGATCAAACTTCGCGCGTACTGAGAGGCCTGCTTTTGCGCGGTGACGTCGCGCGCGGCCGCGAAGACTCCAAGCACACTGCCTTGGGCATCTTTGTAGACCGAGGCGTTGTACAACACGTCGGTGAGTTGTCCGTCGCGATGGCGAATGGTCAGGGGGTAGTCGGTGACGGCCCCTTCGGCGAAGACCCGCTGGTAGCCCTCGCGAGCTTGGCCCGGCTCGGTGAAGTAGTCGGAGAAGTCGGTACCGATCAAGCTCTCCCGCTCGACGCCGGTCACCTTGACGGTGGCCTCGTTCACGTCGGTGATCTTGCCTTCGGGGCTGATCGTGACGAGGGGGTCGAGGCTGGCCTCAATCAAACTTCGCGCGTACTGGGAGGCGGCGCGGACGTGCTCCTCGGCCCGCATGCGTTCGGTGACGTCGCGGGCGATGGTCGAAGCGCCGGTGATCCTGCCGCTTGAATCGTGAACAGGAGACACGGTCAGCGACACGGCGACCGTACTACCGTTCTTCCTGACCCTTGTGGTCTCGTAGTGGTCGATGCGATGGCCGGTTCGGATCCGGTTAAGGATGTTCACCATCTCGTCGGCTCTGTCCGCGCGCCTCAGCAGCGCGACGGACTTACCAACTATCTCGTCGGCCGTATACCCGTACATCCTCTCGGCAGCCGGGTTCCAACTGGTGATGATCCCGTCCAGGTCCTTGCTGATGATCGCGTCGTCGGAGGAATCGACGATGGCGGCCAAAAGCGCAAGGCGAGTCTCTTCGCCGGCGGATCGCTCTCGATCACCGTCGGGTCGCGTCATTTCCCCTCCGTCCCGACGACCGCGCTCATCGCGCGGCGCGTTCCCTAGAGCACGTGTCGGCACCGCCCGGTCAGATGATGCTCAACTTCTGGAGCGCGCGCCGACGGCGCTCGTCTTCGTCTGAAACGAGAAGCGTTCGGCTGGCGACCTTTGTCAACGCGGAGGGGTTGAACGGCTTGGGCAAATAGTCGGCCGCGCCGGCCTTCCAGCCGCGGATCTCGTCTTCACGGGTCACTCGCGCGGTCAGCAAAACAACGGGAATCGCGTTCGTTCCCGGATCCGACTTCAACTCCGCAAGCACCTGCCAGCCGTCGATACCCGGCATCATCACGTCGAGCAAGATGAGGTCGATCCCACCTTGGCGCGCGGCAGCGAGCCCTGTCTCGCCATCACCGGCCTCCACGACCTCAAACCCCTCCAATGCGAGGTTCACCCGGCACATCAGGCGAATGTCCGGCTGGTCGTCGATGATAAGAACGCGTTTGGTGGTAACACCGTGCGTCATGCGTCTACTTTCGCCGCACTCGCGCCGGAGTTCTACCGGTAGATCTAGCCATTTCACCTAGGCACGGAAGGCCACACCCCTGCACAAACAGGTATTCTGGCCCTCGTGCCACGACAGCCGCGACCTCCCGCAACGGCAATCGCCGTCGAGCGCGCGACGCTGTCGAACGGCCTTCGCGTCGTCCTGGCCCCCGACCGCTCGTCCCCTACCGTGTTTGTCGGCGCCTACTACGACGTTGGTTTTCGCTCGGAACCCCAAGGGCGCGCCGGGTTTGCCCATTTATTCGAACACCTGATGTTCCAGGGGTCGGCAACCCTGGAGAAGGGACTTCACGACCGCCTGACGACGGGCAACGGCGGAATCAACAACGGCAGCACTAGAAACGACTTCACCAATTATTTCGAGCTGATGCCGTCGAATGCCCTAGAGGTCGCACTGTTCCTCGAGGCCGACCGGATGCGAGAGATCCGCCTGACGCCGGAGAACCTGCAAAACCAGATCGACGTGGTGAAGGAAGAGATCCGCGTCAACGTTCACAACCAGCCTTACGGCGGCTTCCCCTGGCTATACCTACCGATGACGCTCTTCGAGACGTTCCCAAACGCACATGACGCCTACGGGGACTTCGCCGACCTGGACGCGGCAACCATCGAAGAGGTGGCCGAGTTCTTTGACCGGTACTACGCGCCAGGCAACTGCGTTCTGACAGTCGCCGGTGACTTCGACGTGACGGAGGCCATGCAGCACGTCGAACGGCACTTCGGAGGTATCGCCGCGCGCGAGGTCCCACCCACCGTGGACGCGCGCGAGCCGCTGCCCGGCAGGGAACGCCGCGACGCCCGACGGGATCCCCACGCTCCTCAGCCCGCGCTGGCAATCGGGTATCGGATTCCCGACCCCATCCGCGCGTTCGACGAGTACGCGGCGACCGTCCTGTGCTGTCAGTTGTTGACCGGCGGCGAGGCGTCCCGACTTCACCAGCGGCTGCTCAAGACCGACCGAATCGCCAGCCACGTTGACGGCGATGTCGGGCTGGTCGCAGGCACCTTCGAGGTGCGCGACCCCTCGATGCTGCAAGTGCAGGTCTTCTACCCCGACGGCCAGGGACCGGATCGCATCCTGCGCGCGATCGATGAAGAGATCGAGCGGATCGCCGAGGGTGTGGACGCAGCCGAGCTGGACCGCTTCCGCAACGCGTACCTCGCCGACTACCTCGGAGGAGTCGACAGCCTCATGCAGCGCGGCATGCTCCTCGCCGCGCTCGAGCAGCAGCGCGGCCGGGCGGAACTGCTGAACGAACTGCCGGGCATCCTCACGCGAATCCAACCCGAGGACGTCGCCAAGGTAGCCGCCCAGTGGCTCACGTCCGACAACCGAGCCGTGCTCGAACTCCTACCCGGGGCCGCCGGATGAAGCCGCTACCCTCCCACGTGCCTTCGGTCGGGCCCGCGCGCCCGATTCGGGTTCCGACGGCAGCCGAGCGCAAGCTGCGCAACGGCCTTCGCGTCCTGGCGATTCGGCGCCCGACAGTCCCCCGCGTGGAGATTCGGCTACGTATGCCGGCGGGCCTGATCCACGACGGCGGGCAGGCGGCCCGGGCCTGGATGCTTCCGGAGACGATCCTCACAGGAACCCGCAGCCGGTCCAGTGTGGACATCGCGCAGGAACTCCAGGGGCTAGGCGCCGGCCTCGAAGCCGCGGCAGACGCCGATGATCTCGTCGTTTCAGTCGGTTGCCTCTCAGCGTCGCTCGAGCGGATGTTGGATCTGATGGCCGAGGTCGTGACGGCACCGACCTTCCCTGCGGACGAGGTGGATGTCGCCCGGGACAGGGTCGTCCAGGAACTGATCATCGGACGAAGCCAGCCTTCGGTCATCGCGCGCGAGACCTGGCGCGCGCAGCTCTTCGGGCGGCACGGCTACGGAAGACCCATGCCGGCTCCGGAGACGATCGCTCGCACCGGCCCGGCGCAGATACGCCGCTTCCACGCCGAGCGGGTGCTGCCGCGCGGCAGCACCCTGGTACTCGTAGGCGACATCCGCCCCGAGCAAGCCGTCGAGGCGGCAGCCGAGGCCTTCCGCGGCTGGAAGGGCCGGCCCGTCACCGGAGCCACGCCGGCGCCAACGATGTCTGCTCCCGAGTCGATCTTGCTGGTAGATCGCCCAGGAGCAGTCCAGACGAACATCCGGCTCGCGGGGGCGGCGCTCCCGCGGGGGCACAAGGACTACTTCGCCCTCACGCTGGCAAACCTGGTTTTCGGCGGGTACTTCAGCTCCCGCCTGGTCACCAACATCCGCGAGACCAAGGGCTACACGTACTCCCCCGGCAGCGCGGTAGACCACCGTCGGGGCGCGTCGGCGCTGGTGGTAGGTGCCGACGTCGGCACCGAGGTAACCGCTGCGGCACTGCTGGAGATCCGCTACGAACTCGGCCGCATGGCCGCGCTCGAGGTTGATCCCGACGAACTCGACGCCGCGCGCCGATACCTCGCCGGAGTCACATCGCTCTCGATCCAGACGCAAGCCGGCCTGGCCGGCTACGTCGACACCTTGATCTCGTGCGGCTTGAGTCTCGACTACCTCCGCACGTTCCAGCCTGCGCTCCAGCGGATAACCACCCACCAAATCCTGGAAATCAGCAGGAAATACCTGGGTCCAGGCAAACTGCTGACGGTTCTCGTCGGCGACGCCGGAGCGATCCGAGCGCAGGCCGAAGCCTTCGGCCCGGTCGAAGTTCGCAACGCCCCGTAGCCCGGTCTCCCCGGGCAAAGCGGCAGGTTCGCTCACAATGGCTCAAGGATTGGCGACCCGAGCGGCGAATACGGTATCTTGATGTGGCGCCCTGCGGAGCAGTTTTCGGGTTCGCTTTTCCCTAGTCAGTCGGCCAAAAGCCTTCTGCATCACCCTGTGAGCCAAGAGCGTCAATAAGGTCAATTACCGAAAATGATCACGCTTCGCCCACGCTGCCGCCCCGGCCGTTTTCGGCCGGCGCTTGTTTTTCTTGCCGCACCCGCCCTCGCCGGTGCGCGCGCCGTCTCCCGGATGACTCCCCCGGCTTCCCCGTGGTGAGGAAAGGACACTCGACAGGATGGCAACCACGACACCCACCCGCAGGGCGACCTCCCGCAGAGCGTCGCTGAACCCCAAGGACTACCAGAAGATCTTTGAGGCGGTCATCGCAAACGCGGCGACCGTCGTCAAGGGCAAGGACGACGTCATTCGCCTGGCTCTGGTGGCCATGCTGTCCGAAGGCCACATCCTGTTCGAGGACGTTCCCGGCGTCGGTAAGACGGTGCTCGCGCGCGCGCTGGCGCAGTCGCTGAACGCCATCGCCAGCCGGATCCAGTGCACGCCGGACATGCTCCCGGGCGACATCACGGGCTCGGCCGTCTACGACCAGGAGAAGAAGAAGTTCATCTTCCACCCGGGCCCGATCTTCGCCAACATCCTGCTGTCCGACGAGATCAACCGCGCCACCCCTAAGACCCAGTCGGCGCTGCTCGAGGCGATGGCGGAGCGCCGCGTGACCGGCGACGGCGTCGTGCGCAACCTCCCGCGCCCCTTCTTGGTCCTGGCAACTCAGAACCCCGTCGAGCTGGCCGGGACGTTCCCGCTCCCCGAGGCGCAGCTCGACCGCTTCATGTTCAAGCTGCGCATGGGCTACCCGGACCGCGAAGCGGAACGCACGATCATGTTCGCCAACTCCAAGGAGTTGGCCGTTGACTCGCTGGGCTCTGTGATCGACACCGATACCGTAAGCGACATGATCGCGTACGCGCAGGACGCGGTAGACGTCTCGGATGCGGTCGGCTACTACATCGTCGACCTCGCCCAAGCGACCCGCCAGGAATCCGGCCTTACGCTCGGCGCCTCGCCGCGCGCGCCGATCAACCTCCTGCGCACGGCGCGGGTGCTCGCCGCGTCCGACGGACGCTCGGACGTGTATCCCGACGACGTGCGCCACGTGCTGTTCCCGGTCATGGCGCACCGTCTCATCCTTGCTCCGGATGCCATCCTTCGCGGTGAGACCGTCGAGGCAATCCTGGAGCGCGTCGTAGGCCGAGTGAAGGCCCCACTGATGGGTGACATCAAGGCCGGCGGCGACGGCCGCGCGGCGGTCAAGAAGGCGGCGGTGAAGCTCTAGCGGTGGACGGGCTTCGGGAACTCGCGTCGCGCGCGGGGGCAGCCTTCACGCGCGCAACCGACGTTCGCAGGTTTCGGCCGAAACTGCTGCGCCTGCAGCGCAAGATCGGCATCACACCGATCGGCCTGCTGGGTATCGCGATGGCCGTGGGCCTGTGGCTCCTCGGGTTCATCGTGGCGGGCAAAACGCTGTACTTGTTCGCCTACGGCGCCGCGCTGCTGATCCTCGTCACGTACTTCACCGGCAAGCGATCCCTGCCGCTCACCGGCGCGCGCTCCGAAGTTCGCGCGCGCGCGCGCGAAGGCGAAATCCTGGGCGTCGACCTAACCTTGCATGCCAAGCGTCGCCTGTCCACGGTGGTACTGGAAGAGCAGATCCCCGAACGGCTCGGCACTCCGGTGCAGCTTCCCATCGCAACGCTGCACTCCGGTGAGGACATCCAGCACTCCTACCGTTTGTTCTGCAAGCGCCGCGGCGCCTACACCCTCGGGCCGCTCATCGCCCGCTGGGGTGACCCGATCGGGCTCACGCAGCGCGAGATGGTGCTGGTGCCGGAGTTCGAACTGCTGATCCACCCGAACATCGAGAACGTCAGCGACCGGCCGCTCACGCGACAATTCGAAGACCCGCCGATCCGGCCGCCGGTATCCAAGCCATGGCCTTCAGGGTTGGAGTTCTACGGAATGCGCGAGTACGCGCCGGGTGACGATTTGCGGCGCATCGTGTGGCGCGCGTTCGCCAAGACCGGCGTTTTAATGGTCCGCGAGGCCGAGCAAGGAATCACCGACCAGATCACAGTCATCCTCGATACCGGACGCCAGTACCACTCCAAGGACGAGCCGTCCGAGTCGTTCGAAGCCGGAGTTCGTGTCGCGGCGTCGCTCGCCGTCAAGCACCTCACCGAAGGCTACGCGGTCTCGATCGAGACGAACGACGGGCCTCTCACGCGCAAGCTTCGCGGTCCCGGCGCCCCAATGCAGATGCTGGACGCGTGCGCGCGCCTGGAGATGGGCAAGCATCCGATCTCTAAGGCGATCATGCGCCTGGCGACCGACCCTCGCCGCGACGCTCACAACGTGCTGATCACCCCGCGGCTCAAGCCGGAAGAGGCCGCCCAGTTGCGGTTGCTGCTGAACAAGGGTGTCTCGGTGCTGGTCGTCGCGCTGATGTGGGACGAGCACTCCTCGGAGACGTTGAACACAGCGACGGCCCTTGGGTGCCAGGTCGTCGAGATGCGGCCCGGGCAGTCGATCGCCGGCGCGCTGTACACCCAGGTCGGAGCCGGGAGTCGCCGGTGAGCACCGTCCTCGAAGACCCACTCGCGCCGGCTCCCCTAGTGGATGCGCCGACAGCCACACCTGGCGTCGTCTCCGAAACCCCTGCGCCGGGCTTCGAATCGCTGGTTCGACCGATCACGCGGGAAGAACTTCTTCGTCCCGCGATCGGAGCGCTCGCGACGACACTCGCATGCTCGTTCCTCGTCGGCGGGATGTTCGTTGGGTATTCCCCCCGCATCTACGCCGCCATCGGCGGCATCGTCGGCGTCGCGATGGCTGTTTGGGCCGCCAGCGCAACCAAGCGCGTTTCGCTCGTGCAGGCCATGTCCTTCGGCGGAATCCTGCTCGCCGGCATGATCTTGCTGGCCGTCGGCGACATCGGCGCAGTCAGCCGTTTAGGCGAGGTCGTCGGAGAGGCTGCCAAGAACGCTCGACTTCGCCGTCCTCCGGCCCCATTCGACCTGGGGTGGCGCGCGATCCTGCCCTGGACGATGGGGATGATCGGGTACCTCGCGGCCTGGATCGGCGTCGTCAATCGCAAGGCCGCCGTGGGGATTCTGGTCCCGATCCCAGTCATCGCCTTCTCGGCAATCGCTCAACCGAGCGAAGCGCAGATCCCTTCCGGCATCATCGCCTTCGTCGGCTTCGTCGTGGGCCTCACCGTCATCTACCGGGCAGACCGCGGAGAGGGCGAAGGCGTCTCCACCGCATACGAACTCAAGCGCGCGGCGCGCGCGGCGCCTCTGGTGATCGTGCTGATCGTCGCGCTGGCTGCGGCCAGCCAACTCAACATTTTGTTCCCGACTCCGCGCATCGACCCGACGCAGCGCGCGCAACTGCCGCGCGCCGTCCCGCTTTCGGGCGTCAAGGACCGCGTGCTGTTCACGAACCAGTCGGAGTTCACCGGTCCGTGGCGCGCGGGTGTTCTGGACGTGTTCGACGGTGAGAACTGGCGGCTGCCTCCGTACTCGGCGTCGACGTTCAAGCCGGCGCCCAAGAGCGGACTCCTCGGTGACGTGTTCGGAAACCCCGTTCCGAACCAAGTGCGCGCGCACGTCACGATCGAGGGTCTGGAAGGCACTGTGATTCCGCTTCCTGCACGGATGTACGGAATCGTCGTGGAACGCGGACCAGCCTTGGTCGTGGACGCGCGAACCCAGACCGTTCGAGTCGCAGAAGGGCAGGTCGACCTGGGCCTGGGCTACGACGCGGTCTTCGCTCTGCTGCCGACCGAGAGCACATTGCGTGAGGCCGGCGCCCCCGACGCCGAACTGCTGCGGGAGTTCACCGACACCGCGCACCAGGAACCCCCGGCAGCCGTACGCGACCTTCTGGCAAAGGCGGATGCGCAAACAACCAACTTGTGGGACCGACTCGACTTCCTCCGCCAAGCGCTGTTGGACACGGTGACGGCATCGGGACAGGGCGTGCCCGCACCCGTCCCTCCGGCCAAGATCCAAGACATGCTGGCCGGCTCCAAGGAAGCCTCCCCGTTCGAAATCGTCGCCGCGCAAGCGGTGCTCGCCCGCTGGGCCGGGATCCCCGCGCGCATCGGCTACGGATTCGACCGCGGAGAGAAGGTCGGCAGCACGATCGAGTACCGGCCGAAGCACGGCGCAGCGTGGCTGGAGGTCTACTTCCGCGGAAGCGGATGGCTGCCGATCACCGGACTGCCCAAGAAAGCCAAGCAGCGTCTCGGCTCCGGCGACCAGACCATCGACGCGAACGTCCTGCCCGGGGACGAGATCGCCGTGCAGTTGTTCATTCCGCTGCGGGTACAGCCGAAGAACTTCCTGTTCAAGCAGATTCAGATCGTGCTGCTGATGGTGACTCCATTCTTGATCACCATCGGCCTCGTGTGGCTGTTGTGGCCGGTCGCCTACAAGTCCAGACGCCGGTCCCGCCGGCGGCTGTGGGCTGCATCCGTCGGACGCGCCGAGCGCATTGCCGTTTCCTACGCCGACTTCCGCGACGGTGCTACGGACCTCGGCGTCGGCGACCCCTACGCGACACCGCTGGCTTACGTCGAGAAGGTCGTCCCCGACGACGAGCACCGCGAGTTGGCTTGGCTGGTCTCGCGCGCGCTGTGGGGCGACATGCGCAAGACGCTCACCGACGACGACGTCTTCGCAGCAGAAGAACTGAGCCGCTCGCTGCGACGCCGCCTCTTCGAGGCTCAGCCTTTCACCATCCGGGGAATCGCACTGATTTCGCGACTGTCCCTGCGCAACCCCTACGCGCCGGAGCTTCTGTCTCCGCCGCTTGAGAAGTTCAGCTGGAAACAGCTGCATAGCCACCTGCCACGCATGCCTCGGCGTGCTGCGAAGGAGACCTTCGATGACGCGATCGAACCCGCGTAGAACCGCGACGACTATCGCGCTGCTCGCCCTTCTCGGGACGAGCTGCTCGAGTTTCCGCGTCCAGTCCGAAGTCGCCATAAAGCAGGTCCCCATCGACCTCACCTTCGGGGCGAAGGCCGTTGCCGCACCCTCGCGGCCCCCGTTGCCGCCCTTGCCGCCGCTACCCCGCTACCTGCCGCCTCCGCCCTATGTGCCGGTCCCGGTGCCTCCGTCGGTTCCCGCGGGACCGCTGTGCGGCGTCACGACGGCGATCGCGGCACGCGACACCTCAACGCCGGACATCTCCAGCAAGCAGCGCCCCCAAGAAGGAACCTACTTGTTCAACTTCGACGGCGGCCTCGAGGGCGAAGCCGCGCGCGAAGGCGTCACCGCATACAAGACCATCAGCAGCACAGCAGAAGAGCCCGAAGGGTTCTCGTACTCGATCAAGAGCGAGTTCGACGGGGTCGTGCTGCACTTCGAGGTTCGCCCGACCACCGAGGAACAGCAACTCCCCGGCCTCTTCCTGAAGCGCGTGGACATCCCTCAGAAGAAGAGCGAGGACGCCCCCGCGACGTTCATTCCAGCGTCGCCACTGAAGCTGCTGGCCTTCCCGATCGAGGTCGGGACCAGCCAGACGGCCTCGGGGCCCGACGTCGCGTCGAAGCGGGATACGGGCATCTCGAACCCGGCGGCCCCCGGGACGATCTACCAGCCGTCCGCGAACACCATGACGTCGCGAGTAGACATCGGCGCGCGCGAGATCATCGAAGTCTGCGCGGACCTCGCGCAGGCATGGAAGGTCAACTGGGATCTCAAGATCGCGGGCGACTTCAACATCGAGATGATCGGCACGTTCTGGCTTGACACCGCCTACGGCGGCTGGCCAGTCAAGGATGACTTCATCCTCACCGGCGATCTCGCCAACGGGAACTTCGCCTCCAACCTCATGAAGCTCGACCCGGGTGCGTATCTGTGAGCGAAGCCGTTCGCGCAAAGCAAAAGACGCTGCTCGCCGGCATCGGGTGCACGGCCGGCATCTTGGTGCTCTCGCTGGGCATCATGGGTGTTCCCATCGGCGTGCTGCTCCAAACCCTGTTCCCCGCGCTATCGGTCGGCCTGGTTGCGGCGTCGCTGGTACTCATCTACCGAACGGTGCGCGTGATCAACTTCGCACAACTCGCCATGGGCGGACTGGCTGCGCAGTTGTTCTACGAGTTGTACACGCGCAAGATCCTCCCCTACCCGATAGCGATGCTGACGGGCGTCGCCGCCGGTGTCGTGCTGGCGGCGGTCGTCGGGATCATCGCGAGCACATTGTTCTTCCGTCACCCCCGGCTGGTCATGACTGTGGTGACCATCTTCGTGTCCGGACTGGTGGCCAACGTCCAGAGCCAGGTCGGGTCCGCCTTCAAGAAGGAAGGCGAGATCACCACAATCAAGTCCGTCCCCTTGGCGGATTCGTCGATCTGGAGCCGGAAACTGTTTGAAATCGACGCGATCCCGTTCCGCGTCGCGCACGTCATCGGTCTAGTGCTACTCCTTAGCATCTCGGTGGGTCTAGCCGTGTTCTTCCGCAAGACCCGCGTCGGCACCGCCATCCGCGCTTCGGCCGAGAACTCCGACCGGGCGTCGCTGCTGGGGATCAACGTCAAGATGCTGCAAGTGGGAGTCTGGACCCTCGTGGGACTCGTGGCCAGCGTCGGGGCGGTTTCCGTCATGGCGGTCGTCCCGTACTCCCCCGGTGCGGTGGCAAACCAAACAGATCTGCTGCTTCCCCTGGCCGCCGCGGTACTCGGACGACTGGCGAGTATGCCGGTCGCATTCTTCGCCGCGGTTGGGATGCTCGTCCTGCAGAACTCGATCATCTTCTCGTCCGGAGACTCAGCCCTGATCCCACTGGCGTTGCTGGTCGTCGTGCTCGTCGGACTGCTGGCGCAGCGTAAGCGCATCGAAGTGCGCGCGGACCAGGGCACCAGTTGGAAAGCCGTGAAAGAGGTGCGCCCGACACCACGAGAGATGCTGTCGCTGCGCCCGATCGCGGTCTCGCGGATTGCGATCATGGCCGTCGGCATCTTGATTGCGCTCGGCCTGCCGTGGATAACCGGCTTGCAGACGATCAACACGCTTCAGCAGATATGGACGACGGCCATCGTCGCAACTTCGCTCGTGGTTCTCACCGGATGGTCGGGCCAGATCAGTCTCGGGCAGTACGCGATCGTTGCCGTGGGAGCGTTTCTCGGCGGAAACATGACGGCGCACTGGCACATCCCGTTCCTGCTCGCGCTGCCGCTTGCGGGGCTCGCGGGTGCGGCGGTCTCGCTGATCATCGGGATTCCCGCGCTTCGCATCCGAGGTCTGTTCCTCGCGGTGACGACGCTTGCGATCGCGATCGTGCTGCCGTTGTTCTTGTTCGATGAGAGCTACTTGGGACGCTGGCTTCCGTCGAACAACATCAAGCCTCCCCGAATGTTCTTCTTGGACTTCACCGACAGCAGGTCCATGTACTACCTGTCGATGCTGCTCTTCCTGCTCGTGGCGGCCGGGATAATGGCTCTGCGAAAGAGCAGGGGTGGACGCGTGTTGATCGCTCTGCGAGACAACGAGCCCGGCGTGCAGTCGTTCGGGATCGACGTCGTGCGCACACGCCTTACCGCGTTCGCCATCTCCGGGTTCATCGCGGCGCTCGCCGGCGCACTGCTGGTTCATCAGACCATGGGGATGGACAGGTCGACCTTCGCAGTGGGGGCAAGCATCCAGATCTTCATTCTCGTCGTCATCGGCGGAGTGTCATCGCTGGCCGGCGCGCTGCTCGGCGCGCTCTTCTTCATCGGCGGCGCGCTGCTGTTCCCCGCGCTGGTCTCGCTGGTGACCGGCGTCACGGGGTTGATCGTGCTCATGGCGATCCCCGGCGGACTGACACAGGTGGTGTTCGGCCTGCGCGACGCAGTGCTGCGGGTCGTTGCGATGCGCCGGCACATCATCGTTCCCAGCCTTTTCGCGGACTACAGCCCGGAAGCGTGGGAGAAGCGACTTGCTCCGCTCGCCCCGGCGTCGCAGACCCAAGGGCTCGCGGTGCTCAAGCCCGACCAGCGATACAGCTTGCGGTCGAGGATCTTCGGAGGAGCTAAGGCATGACGCGCCCGACTGACGAGCCGCGCCCCGTTCAGGGCGCGCAGATCGACGCGCCACCCGCGACCGGCGAGCCGGACTCCCCGGCGCTGCCGGTCGCCGACCTGCCCACCGTCGAAATCGAGACCCACATGCCCGGGACGCACGCGGCCAAAGCCGAACGCGCGCAGCTCATCGGCAACCCGCTGGTCAAGATCGCGACGCTCATGCGGGAGGGGTTGCGTCCCAGCAACCTGCGAAGCTCGTACGGCAAGAAGCCACTCGTGCTGATCATGTTGATGGGCATCGTCGGGATCTTCGCCGGCACAGCGTCGAACCTTGCATTGCCCGAGATCCAGCGCACATTCAAGCTGAACCTGTCCTCGATTCTCGAGCTGGCCAAGTGGATCGGACTGATCGGTACGCTGATCTCGGTTCCGCTGGGGTACCTGGGAGACCGCGCGCGACGCGTGACGATCTACGCGATCGGATCCGTCGTGAACTCGTTGGGAGTTCTCTTCGTCGGCCTGGCTCCGAACAAGGGCGTGATGTACGCGTCGCGCTCACTGTCGAGCATCGGCGACGTTGGTCCGGAAGCGGTGGGATTCAGCCTCATCTCCGACTACGTCCCGCAGGAATACCGCGGCCAGTCGTTTGCCTTCCGGGCGGCCGGCCGGCAACTCGGCGCGATTCTCGCCCCGCTGCTCGTTGGGATTCTGGGATCCGCGTTCGGATGGCGAGTCCCGTTCATCATCGCCGGCGTCGCCGGCACACTCATCGGACTTTGGTTCTTCCGGATGCCCGAGCCCATTCGTGGGTATCAGGAGCGGCGCGCGTGGGGAGCCGACGAGGAAACCGCGCGCCGCCAGCAGGAGCCGCCCTCCATCGGCGAAGCGTTCCGCGCGACCTGGGGCGTTCGGACCCTGCGCCGCATCTCTTACTCGATCCCATTCAACGGTGTCGCGTCGCTTGGCTTCGCGATCTTCTTCCCCTTCTTTCTCGCGCGCACCCACGGCGTCGGACTCCTGCAACGCGGGATCTTCGGAGCGATCCTGGCCACGTGCGCGCTCATCGGACTCATCATCGGCGGTCCGCTCGTCGACCGAATCATCGGCCGCGCGCCGGGACGCGTCGTGATGATCGGAGGCATCGCGGGCATCGCCACCGCAATCTGCATAGTCGGCATCGTGCTGTCCCCCAACGCGTGGGGCGTGCTGTTCTTCGCCGCCTTGTTCACCACCTTCGACGCTGTTATCGCCCCGGCCTGGACGGCGGTCAGCTCGCTCGTCATCCCTCCGCGAATCCGCAACCTCGGACTCTCGACACTCGCCTACTGGAGCTTGCCGGTCTTCTTCGTCTTTCCGCTTATCGGCGGCATTGCAGGAAAGTACGGCTTCCGCTCAGGCCTGTTGTTCTTCATTCCGTTCTATCTGATCGGGGCCGTTCTGCAGATCTCGGCCGGACCATTCGTTGAGTTCGACATCCGCTCGGCTACCGCGGGAGCAATGGCCGCCGAGGAATGGCGGCGCGCGAAGTCGGAAGGGCGCGCGAAGTTGCTGGTCCTGCGCGGCGTGGACGTGCACTACGACTCGGTGCAAGTGCTGTTCGGCGTCGACCTGGACATCCAGGAGGGCGAGCTGATCGCGCTGCTGGGAACCAACGGCGCCGGCAAGTCCACACTGCTGCGCGCGATCTCAGGAACTCAGGAAGCGACGGGCGGCGCGATCGTGTTCGACGGTCGCGACATCACACACGTCCCTCCGCACGAGACCGCTCGGTACGGCATTGCGCAGACTCCCGGCGGACGCGGCATCTTCCCCGGCCTGACGGTGCGCGAGAACCTTCAGCTCGCCGGCTGGCTACACGGACAGGACCCCGAGCACGCGCAGGAAGTCGAGCAGATCTTCGAGTTCTTCCCTGTGCTTCGCGAACGCCTCGATCAGACGGCGGGATCACTGTCGGGCGGAGAGCAGCAGATGCTGACGCTCTCCCAGGCCTTCCTTGCTCGTCCGAAGCTGCTGATGATCGACGAACTCTCCTTGGGGCTGTCCCCCGCGATCGTGGGACAACTGCTGGAAATCGTGCGCGGAATCCACGCGCGCGGCACGACGATCATCGTCGTCGAGCAATCGGTCAACGTCGCGCTCACGATCGCCGAGCGCGCGATCTTCATGGAAAAGGGCGAGGTTCGCTTCGACGGTCCGACGGAGGATCTGCTGGGACGCCCCGACATCATGCGCGCGGTATTCCTCAAGGGCGGCGCGCAACTGACGATCAACGCGGGTCCGGCAATGCCGACCAAGCTGCGCGACGAGGAACGGGCCGACATCCTCCAGGTGCGCGGCCTGGTCAAGACATACGGCGGCGTCGCCGCGGTAAACGACGTGAGCTTCACGCTTCGCGAGCAGGAAGTGCTGGGCCTGATCGGGCCGAACGGCGCCGGCAAGACGACCGTGCTCGAGATCATCTCCGGGTTCAACCCCGCCGACCGCGGACAGATCATCTACGACGGCAAGGACATCACGCCGCTTCCGCCCGACGAGCGCGCCAAGATCGGCCTGATCCGGAGATTCCAAGACGCGAGGCTCTTCCCGTCCCTGACTCTGTCCGAGACGGTCGCAATCGCGTTCGAGCGTCAGATTCAAGTGCGCAGCATGGTCGCCCAGGCCATGTCGCTGCCGCAGGCACGCCAGTCCGAGACCGTCGTTCGACGCAAAGTCGATCGGCTGATCGAGATCCTCGGATTGGAGGCCTACCGTGACAAGTTCGTCGGCGAGGTGTCGACCGGGACGCGGCGTATCGTGGACATCGCGTGCGTTCTCGCCGCCGAGCCGCGCGTACTGCTCCTGGACGAGCCATCGTCCGGACTCGCACAGCGCGAGGCCGAAAACCTAGCCCCGCTGCTGAATCAAGTCCGGATAGAGACCGGCTGCAGCATGATCATCATCGAACACGACATGCCGCTGATTTCGGCGGTGTCCGACGAACTGCTCGCCATGAACCTCGGCGAGGTCGTCGTGCGAGGAGCGCCGGACGACGTGCTCAACGACGAACGTGTCGTAGCTTCGTATCTTGGAACATCCGAAGATGTAATCCATCGGTCCGGACGGACGAAGGGAAGAGCGTGAAACGAGTAGTCATCTTCGTAGCGACGCTGGCGCTTGCGCTGCCGGCCTGCGCCCAAGACCACAGCATCGGAAGCGGCGTGAGCGGCGGAAGCACCACGCTGCCGTCCTCGGCGGCACCCACCACGTCGAAGTCCCCGACGAAGAGAGCGACGCCGACGGCGACGAAGTCCAGCGCGCGCCCCGTGACTCCGACGAGCGAACCAAACAAGTTCACCATCGTGGTGCGCAGCGTGAACGAGGGCTACCTCCCGCGCGAATTGCGGGCCTGCGTTGGAGACCTGATTACCTTCACGAACCAGGATCCCTCCTACGAACACTCGTGGTCGGCCGACGAATCCGGCGGCCGCCCCGGGCCTTGGAAGTCCCCGATGCTCGCACAGGGGAAGTCGTGGACGTGGACGATTGACGCTGCGCCCGGGGAGTACAAGTGGCACGACGACAAAGTCCCCTACCTGGTCGGCGGGCCGCTGGAAGTGCTCGGGAAGTGCTGATGACCCTTCCTCGCCGCCTCGGCATCCTCGCGCTGTCCGCGGCCCTGGTCGCGGCCGGCTCGGCTTGCGGCGGGAACGCCAATGCCAACGCCGCGTGCAACACCGATGCGGATCTCGCCGCGCGCCAGACGCTGCCGATACCACCGATCCTGGCCGGGCTCACCGTGTCGGTCGACACGAAAGCCACATCCAAGATCGCGAAAGCGGCGGCAAGCAACTCCTACGTCTGCAACGCGATGGTGTTCGCGATGCGCGACGGGAAAGAACTGCGCGCCGTGCTCCAAGTTGCGCGCCTGACCCCGGACGCGCGCCCCGGCGACCCGAAGTTCCGCCGCACGATCGCGGGACAGATCGGCGGGACGTCGCGCCGGCCCGAGAAGATCGGCGACACCCTGGTCTATCGGGCGCGCGTGAACTCCCAAATCATCGATATCTGGTTCACGGGTCAGTTCATGGAAGTGCTGATCGCCCTTGAGTCCGATACGGCAGGAGGAACAACGATCGATTTCGGCCGGCTACTCGCCGAAGCGATCTCGTTGCGGCCGATCAGGGTCTAAGCCGGCCGGTGTCCAAAGACAGCGCTTAGCGCTCGCCTTCCGCAACGTACTTGACGACCATCAGGCCCTTGATGGCGCCCGGATGCAACTGGTCATAGAACTCGTACGTCTTCCCGTCCTTGGCTTCCTGGATGACCACCAGCTTGGAATGCCCGGAAGCTATGGTCTCGTACACGGCCAGATCGTCGATGGCGAACCCGCGCTTGACGTCGGTGTTGTTCACAACCTGCACTTCTCCGAAGGCCGCGTCGGCCTCGAACGTCGCCGGTGACACCACGACGGCTCCGCCGACGCCGGAGTTGTAGGAGATCGTCGCGGTGAATGGTGGGGCGTCCTTCAAGAACCCACACGCGGACACCACTAGGCCAAGCGCAACGAACAGGGCTGGGAAGATGATTCGACGAGTCATTCGAAGTCTCTCAATTCGATCGGACACACGGTCGCCGTAGGCTACCCCGCGCCGCAGTTCCGGCGCCACACAGCGCGATAGGCAGGAGATCGATCAGACAACGGGGAACCCCTGTGAAGCTCAAGCAGCATGCGGGTGACTCGACACAGGAGGCTGGACACACATGCGCAAACTTCTGCTTGCGGCGGCCGTTGCCGCGACGTTTCTCGGCGCTCAACAGCCGGTGCGCGCCGATACCCCGGCGCCGATACCCGTCACGTTCGACGGCGCCACCCCTTGCGGCCCCGCCTGCGCCTATTGGCCTGCGACCACCGAGGCAGGGTTCAAGGCATGCGAGAACCCCTTCCCCCCCGGTTCCTACGTGGACATCTTGACCGACAGAGCGCCCGCGCCGCCGGCCGGCAAAAAGGTGATCTTGATTCTCGAGACCTTCCCCCAGATCGACTGGGACACGTTTATCTGCGGAGTGCTGTCCAACGGCAGCCACAACGGCGGCGAGCTTGCACGCGGCGTGAACCTCATCCCGGGAAACTGCGACAACCTCCTCGGGCCAGAGAGCCCCGTCCCCCTCGGATGCGAGGAACGAGCCATGACGCCTGCCACACCGGGCGCGCGCTACGTGCTTCGCGCATACAACTGGTCCGATGTCGCCCCTTGTCCCGGCCGCTACTCATGGGTATTCGTCTAGATCGCGGCAGGAACAAGTCCCAAAACGCCGAAGAAGTACCGCAAGCATTCGCGTCTTCGTATTCACGGAGGGATCATGCGCAAGTTGATCACAGCCGTCGCATTGATGGGTGCCCTCATCGGCATGTTCCCGGCCACTCCCGCACCAGCAGCCGAAGTCGGCACGCCGCCGGGGAACTTCGTCTTTCCTGTCGCCGGAACGATCCCATGCGGCGTCGGGGTTATCGGAGTGGCCGACATCTGCGCCTACAACATCCCCGAGAACCTCTACAAGGCCTGCGAGAACCCGTTCCCGCCCGGATCCTACGTGGACATCGTGACCAAGCCTGCTCCGAAGATCCCTGACGGCAAGCGGAAGGTCATACTGCAGCTTGAGTCCTTCCCGCAGGTCGACTGGGACACATTCATCTGCGGCATGTTGTCCGACGGCAGTCACAACGGCGGGGAGATGGCTCGGGGAGCCAACGCATTCGCCGAGCCTTGCGACAACCTGCAGGGACCCGAGAGTCTCCTCCCCGTGGGCTGCAAGGAGAAGGCGATGTCTCCGGTCGAGCCCGGAAAGCAGTACGTTCTGCGCGCCTACAACTGGATGGACGTCGCCGACTGCCCTGCCAGGTACTCCTGGATCTTCCTGTAACGCAACGCCAAGGATGAAAGCGGGCCCTCAGGCCCGCTTTCACTTTCTATCCCTTTTTCCCCTTCGTGCCACATGCAGCACTTATCCTTTGGGAAAGACACCACATTCGGCAGGAAGCCGTCCAGACCTGGCCGAAACAAGAGGAACACTCCAACCGGGAGGATTCACGCGATGAGATCCAAGAAGCTCGCTGCAATTGTCATCACGGCATGTCTTGTCGCGGTCGCACCGGCGATTACTCCGGCAAGCGCCGCCGAACCAGGCCAAGCACCGGGGGAGTTCGTCTTCCCATTCGCCGGAACCGTTCCGTGCGGGACGGCCTGCGCCTACAACATCCCCGAAGACCTCTACAAGGCCTGCGAGAACCCGTTCCCGCCCGGATCCTATGTGGACGTCGTGACGAAGCCCGCGCCGAAAGTTCCTGACGGCAAGAGAAAAGTGCTGTTGAAGCTTGAAGCGTTCCCGCAAGTCGACTGGGACACGTTCATCTGCGGCATGCTGTCCGACGGCAGCCACAACGGCGGAGAACTGGACCAGGGCGCCAACGACGTCGCCGAGACTTGCGACAACCTTCAGGGCCCCGAGAGCCCGATTCCGGTCGGATGCGAAGAAGAGGCGATGGCTCCCGTCGAAACCGGGAAGCAGTACGTGCTGCGCGCCTACAACTACTCGGACCCCTTTGACTGTCCGGCCAAGTACACATGGGTCTTCGTGTAGATTCGGCTGCGGAGGAGCTATGAAACGAGTTCTCTGGGCCACCCTCCTCGCTGCCGCGGTCGCGGCGGGCCTTCCCGGTCTCCCGGCCGCCTCCGCGCACCCTGGAGAACACCCCATCACGTTTCCCGTCGCGCAAGCGATTCCGTGCGGACCGGGGATGGGTGGCGACATCTGCGCCTACAATCCGCCGGCGAGCGAGTTGGGCTACAAAGCCTGCGAGAACCCGTTCCCGCCGGGATCCTGGGTGGACATCGTGACGGAACAGGCGCCGACCCCTCCACCGGGCAAGAAGGTAATCCTGATCCTGCAGACGTCCCCGCAGATCGACTGGGATACGTTCATCTGCGGCATGCTGTCCAACGGCAGCCACAACGGCGGCGAACTCGCCCGCGGAGCAAACGCGCTCGCGGAGCCGTGCGACAACCTCTTGGGTCCGGAAAGCCTGGCCCCGATCGGCTGTCAGGAACGGGCACAGGCCCCGGTGTCGCCGGGCGGGCGTTATGTGCTGCGGGCATACAACTACTCGGACGTGGCGGATCTCCTCGGGCACTACACCTGGGTCTTCGTCTAAGACGGAGGGGGTCGGCGGCGACTTCGGGACACGCGCGCCGCGGGCCGCGTAATCTACACGGGCCGACCGGGACAAAAAGGGGGATCCGGATGAAGCTCGGGATCGGACTGCCGAACACGTTGACGCCCGACGTGAATCGAGGCTTGTTCCTCGACTGGGCCCGAGTATCGGATCACGCCGGATTTCATGTGTTCGGCACATTGGACCAACCCAACTACGACTCTTGGGATCCCCTCGTGTCCCTCGCCGCCGCCGCCGCGGTCACCGAGCGCGTGCGTCTGGCCACCACCATCCTTCAGTTGCCCAACCGCAACGAAGTGCTCGTGGCAAAGCAGTCCGCCGTCATCGACCGCCTGTCGGGCGGGCGTCTGGACCTCGGCGTCGCGGTCGGCGGCCGCGAAGATGACTTCAAGGTGTTCGGCGCCCGCTTTGCCGGACGCGGAGCAAAGCTCGAACGTCAGGTCCGCAAAATCCGGAAGACGTGGCGCGCGGCGAGGCGATCGACACCCGAGGAAGGCATCACCGGACCCGCGCCGATGCAGAAGCCGCTGCCGCCGATCTGGATCGGCGGCAGCAGCGACCGCGCGGTGGCGCGCGCGGTCTCGATCGGCGACGGGTACGTGTTCGGAGCGGCCGGGCCCGAGGCGATGGCGGCGCGCGCGCCGGCGATTCGCGCGGCTGCAGCCGAAGCGGGACGCAAGCAGTTCGGCCTCATGGGGATCGCCTATGTGGCGATCGCAGAGGATCCGACGGACGCCCTGGAGCAAGCAACACGCGCACTCACGCGCTACTACCGCGGGAACTTCCACCGTCCGCCGCGCGAACTCGTGCACCATGGGCCGGCCGAGATCGTGGCGCAGGCCGCCAAGGAGTACGAGCAGGCAGGACTCGACGTGCTGGTGTTGCTGCCGTTGATCCCGAGTCTGAAGCAAGTCGAAGCGATCGCCGCCGAAGTGCTGCCTGCGTATCGCGTTCCGGCGCACTAGACGCCGCGGGCTACTCCGACTCGCTGATCTCGAGGCGCTCGATGAGGACGTCTTCTTTCGGGCGGTCGCGTCCGTCGCGCGCAACCCGCGCTATCGCGTTGACGACTTCCATGCCCTCGACGACCTCACCGAAGATCGTGTGCTTGCCGGTAAGCCACGTCGTCGGTGCTTCGGTGATGAAGAACTGCGAACCGTTTGTGTTCGGGCCTGAGTTCGCCATCGCGAGATACCCGGGCTTCGTGAAACCCGGGCCACCGGACACCTCGTCCTCGAACTGGTATCCGGGACCGCCGGTGCCGGTGCCGAGCGGATCGCCGCCCTGGATCATGAATTCAGGAATCACGCGGTGGAATATCGTCCCCGAGTACAACGACTCGGTGCTTTCCTGCCCCGTACGCGGATCGCGCCACGGGCGCGCGCCGGTAGCCAACCCGACGAAGTTCTCTACGGTCTTGGGCGCATGATCCGGAAGCAGACGCACACGGATGTTGCCCTTCGTTGTCACAAGCGTCGCGTACTGCGTCACGCATTCCTCCTCATGCCTGGCCGTCCCAGGGCTCGACCTTGATCAGTTGATACGAGAACGTGCCGCCCGGGGCTTCGTAGACGATCTTGTCCCCGACGCTCTTGCCGAGCACTACCTTCCCCAACGGCGAAGCCATCGTCACCGTGCGCGCCGTCCGTGCCCGCTCCTCCGCCGACGAGGCAAGCAGGTACACCTCCGGTTCGGCGTCGGATTCGTCCAGCGGCTGCAGCGTAACGAGAGATCCGGCCACAGCGTGGTCGGTCACTCGCGGAACTTCCACGATGATCGCGCTCTTCAGCACGTGTTCGATCTTGCGAATCCGCGCCTCCATCATGCCCTGTTGGTTCTTCGTCTCGTGATACTCGGCGTTCTCCGACAGGTCGCCGAGTTCGCGCGCGCGCAGCAGTCGCTCGGCCATGTCTTTACGGCCGACGGTCTGCAACTCCTCGAGTTCGGCGGCGAGACGGTCATACGCCGCGCGCGACAGTTCCGGCTGCTGATTGGTGAGATCGCTCATCCGTTCACTCCAAGAAAAAATTGACGCCGGGCTCTCCCGACGATCCCGCAAGTCTACCCGGCCATTTGCCCGCGGTCAGGGGGGAAGGCTCATTCCAAGGACAGACCCAGCAGGGACGCCAGCGCCGGGATCGTCTCCGCGGTGTCATGGTGCAACACTCCGCGCATCCCGGCGGCGTCGGCACCTCGGACGTTGCCCTCGAAATCGTCGACAAACACGCATTCCTGGGGCGCGCGCCCCAGGGCGCGCGCCGTCGCGAGGTAGATCTCGAGATCAGGCTTGCGCATCCCGACCTCGGCCGAGATCACAACTGCGTCGAACAAGTCGTCAAGCTGCGCGCGCGGATACCCGTTGGGTCCCCATGAGTTCGAAAGCAGTGCTGTGGCGCATCCAGCGGCGCGGGCGGCACGCACCGCATCGAGCATCCGCTCATCGGGCTTCAAGGAAGCCATCAGACGATCCTTCAGGTTCTCGGGGTGAATGGCGCGTCCGCTCGCCTCGCTGAGCAGTCCCGCAAGGTGACGCTCGAACTCCACCAACTCGATCCGTCCGATCTCGACCGCCGCGAACATCGAGTTCGGGTCGCTGACCCCGCCCACAACGACGTTGACGAAGGCCTCGACGTCGATCCCCTCACGCGCGCAGAACGCGAGCCACGAATCGACCATCGGAGTAGTCAACACCCCTCCGAAATCCAACAAGAGAGCCGTATACGCCACGTTGATGTCCTCCGTCCGACGATCGACGTTTTGTACCAGTTTTCCCCTTCAGAAGGAACTTGAGGCAGGAATCACCTCCGGAGGATTCGGCAAACTCGAACCAATGCGAACATTCGACGGGAGGCATCCCGCCCCTGCTCACCGAAACCTGGGCACGTCGGACTAAGCCTTTCATACGGGTTATTCGGCCCGTGCATGTATCAAGAGGAGGAAATCGGATGCGTTCGTCATCGAAGCGCCGGGGGCTTCGCGCCGTGCTCACGGGGAGCCTCGTTGCGATCGCGGCCGCCTGCCTGCCCGCAAGCGCCGCCGCCAATCCAGCCCCGACACTGCTCGGGACGTCGGTCGACAGCGGGTGGGGTCGCTCCGCAACTCTGTTGATGGCGACCTACGACGCGCCGTTGCAGCGCGCCGACGAGGACGATGTCGTCGTCACGAAGGCCTCGCTGAAGAACGCTGCCGGCAAGACTCTGACCGGCGCGTCTTCGATCGAGGGCAAGGACAAGAAGACCCTTAAGTTCGTCGCCGACAACGAAATGATCCCCGGAGATGGGCCATTCACGGTGACCTTCCGTGCCCACGCTGTGGGCCAGGACGACGGCGTGACGGACACGGTGACGCCACTGACGTTCCACCTGGACGCCGGCGTTCCAAAGGCTCCCTTGCTAGAGACGTACCCCGCCTCGATCGTCGCCCCCGGCGACCCGGTTGTGTTCGAGGGCAAGGCCTCCGACATCAAGGACGGCTCCGGCATCGCGCGAGTCGAACTTCACTTCTTCAACCCGGTCGTGACCTTCCCGCGCACGGACGAAGCTCGCCAGCTCCGCCTCACGCAGGATTCCACGTGCTCGGGCGGTCTGTGCCCGCAGAACACGACCTTCTCCTTCACGGCCGAATTGCCGGCGGGATACTGGAACGTCAAGGTCGCCGCCGTGGACCTCGCGGGTAACGTTTCCCCTGAGTCCGCCCCGATCGGGTTCCTGGTGTTGGCCGCACCGGAGGCGTAGTCCCAGACTTCACACAAAGAGAGGGCAAGCGCCCTCTCTTTGTCGTTTCGGACGGCTGCTAAGGCGTGTACACGACGGTGCGCACGCGACCAGAGAACTCGGTGATCCAGAAATCAACGGTCTCTGAGTTGCCATCGGAGAAACCGCCGTCCTCGGGCGCGGCTCGCACGCTGGACGGGTTCTGAAGTCCCGCTGCGACAACGCATGCATCCCCGGTTGAGGGATCAACCCTCAACAGCTCCCCAGACCCGTTTCCGACAACGTATAGGGCGCCATCGGGTCCCTGCGTCATGTCGTCGAGCCCTTTGACGACGAGCGGCTGATCGAGGTCGGGGTCGGCAAACACTTCCGGCCGAATCGAGGCAACCCCTGTGGTAAGCGGCATCACGGATTCGACCGCCGGATCGGCTCCAAGGCGGAGCCGCAAGATCGGCGAACGCTGATCGAACGTCACCGCCGCGTACATCACTCCGCCGTCGACAACCAGACCATTCATCCCCCAGGCGTTGGTCACGAACTTAGCCCACACCCCCGACGGATCAATGCGTACCAGCCCATCGCCGAAATCATTGGACACCCACAGGTTCCCGTCGCCGTCGAAAGCCAAACCGTTCGCCATGTCGAATCCGGAGGTGAACGGTGTGACCACGCCTGCCGGATCGAAGCGGATGACGCCGGCCTCTCCGGTGCGCGCGATCGAACCGGCAGCCGCGTTGCCCGTTCCCGCGTACATCAGACCGTCGGATCCCGCGGCCAGCCCGCCGGGAGAAGAGACGCCGTCGATTCCCGCCAACTCCGCACCTGCGGCGTCGAACCGGCGGATGCTCGAAGCCGTCGAATCCGAGATCCACAGCGATCCCTGCCAAAAAGCAAGGTTCTCCAAGACATCGGCGCCCAACGACAACCGGGTCCCGACGACGGCCGCCCCCGGGCACGCTGCCTGCGTAACCGGATCAGCACTACCTGCCGATGCGATGAGCACCGCAACCAGGAATGCCGAAACAACAGGTCTTCCGATTCGCATGACTCCCCCGATCGCAGACGAGCGTCGGGAGCAGGTTTCGGCGTGCGCGAAGCGGTTCCTGCTACAGGTTGCTAAAGGTACAGCCCGGTGCCGCCGTCCATACGATTGCTTGCCACGGCGTGCACATCGCGTTCGCGCAACAAGATGTAGTCCTCGCCGCGGATCTCTACCTCGAGTCCGCCGTCGGGCAAGTGCAACACTTGATCGCCCGTCTCGATGGCACGCACGTTCGGGCCGACGGCAACAACCTGGGACCACACGCACCGCTTGTTGACGCTCTGCGCCGTCGCAGGGATGAGCAAGCCGCCTTTGGACTGGCGCTCGCCTTCCGCCTCCTTGCGCACCAAGACCCGGTCGCTCGTCATCCGAACGGATTGCCCGAAGTCGTCGCTCTGAACTGCTCTAATGTCGGCCATCTCACACCCAGGATACCGCTTGGTCGGTTAGCCTTGTCGGCCGTGACACTCATCCAAGGTCCCGACTGCGCACTGTGGGTCGAAGTAATCGGCCGTGGAACCCCGGTGACTGTATTCGCCCACGGCGTGACGGGCTCAACCGCGGACCTGGCGCCGCTTGCCGCGCGCACGCCGGGAACGCGGGTGCTGTTCGATCTGCGCGGCCACGGCCGCAGCGAGTGCCCTGCCGAGGATGCCGGGTACGGGCACGACGCGATGCGGCGCGACCTCGAAGCCGTCGCGTCCCTGTACGGGGCGACTCGCGCGTTCGGGATTTCGGTCGGCGCCGGAGCGATCCTTTCACTCGTCGCCGACAACCCCGAGCGCTTCGAGCGCGCGGCGTTGTTCATGCCTGCACGAATCGATCGCAAGAGTCCCGCAGTTTCCTTCGGCCCCCTGGCCGACGATCTGGAGACCCTTCCCCTCGAAGAAGTCGCCAAGCGGGCACTCGCCTCGGCGGAACATTCGCCCTTGCTGACCAGGCGCCCGTACTGGCGAATGATCGTTCGCGATCGGATCATGCGGATGAACTCGACGGGGGTCCCCCGAGCGATTCGGGCCTACGCCACAGGCGAACCCCCCCTCTACGACGCCGCGGCGCTCAAGGCCGTTCGCGCACCCTTTCTGGTCACGGGACACGAAGGCGATCCCATTCACGATGCCGAGATCGCTCGACGGCTGTGCCGCATCCTTCCCGACGCCCAGTTGGAAATCTGGCCGGAGACGCTGGCCATGTACGACGATCTGGAAGGGTTCGCTTCGATGATCGGTGCGTTCCTCGGAGCTTAGTGTGCCGTTTTTCCGCTTCGTACGATTCGACGGTTTGCGCGTCGAACCCTGGGAGGATTCTCCGGACGTATGGGGAAATTGATAGGTAAAGAGCCGGTTCCATACGTCCGAAAGAAGGCGGAGATCGGACCGCTGCTGTTGCGCGCCAGACGAATGGCGACACTCGCACTCCTCGCCGTAGCCGCAACGTCGATACCGACGCCGGCTTTGGCTTCACTTGGGGCGCCTTCTATCGACACGCCTGCGAACGGAACATGGGGCAACGCCGCGATCACCCGTGTTGCGGGATCGGTTCCCGGCGACGCAACGCTGGTTCGCGTGACCGAGGGGACTTCGGTGCTCGCCGACACCGGCATCGCGGGCGGTCGTTGGACGACTGACATTCCCTTTGCCGACGGGACGCACACGATCTCTGCGATCGCGCGCGACGCGTCCGGCGCCTGGAGCAGCCCCTCGTCGCAGGTCACCTTCTTCGTAGATACGGCAACACCCCTCGCACCCGTGATCACGCAACCGAGCGCGGGATCGTCCGTGCCCTACTCCTCGGTAACCATCGAGGGAACATCCGAGCCGCGCGCGCGCATCCAGGTCTCGATCGACCCGAGCGCGGTCGTCGAGACCACGGCCCTCGCGAACGGAACGTGGAGCGTCACCCGCAGCCTTGCGGACGCGAACTACTCGGCGCGCGCGCGCGCCACCGACGCTGCGGGAAACCAAAGCAGCGCGTCCGGCGCCGTCGCGTTCGCGGTCGACACAACTCCTCCGACGGCCCCCACGGTGTCGACTCCCGCGCAAGGCAGTTCCACCGGCACAACCACCGTCGAAGTGACCGGGCGCGCGGAACCAGGTAGCGCCGTAACGATCTACGAGGCGAACGCCCTCCAGACGGTGACTGCGGGCGAGGGCGGAACCTGGAATGTCACGCTGAACTTCGCCGAAGGCATGCACCGGATCTTCGCGCGCGCGCGTGACGCTGCCGGCAACATCGGATCGCAGTCCTCGACAATCACGTTCACGGTCGACCTGACACCACCGGAGCCCCCACGAATCGAGTCCCCTCAAGAGGGTGAGATCGTCTCGCCATCGACAGCCGTCGTCCACGGAGTGGCCGAACCGGGAGCGACGGTACTCGTGATCCGCAACAACATCGTCTCGGCAATCACAGCTGCCGGGGTCGACGGACGCTGGAGCGTGCGCATCGAAGCCGGCTCCGGCATTGCCTCCGTCATGGCGCGCGCGCGCGACGCGGCAGGCAACCTCGGCGCCGTATCGGAGCCGCGCGCGTTCGTCGTCGACGCCGATCCCCCCGTCGTGTCGATCTCGACGTCGGATGAAACCTTCTTCACTCCGCTTCAGCCGGTCCGGATCACCGGAGGAGCGCAGGACAACTTCGGCGTTCAGTCCATCACGCTCGACTTCATCGACATGGCGGGACGGGGGGTCGCATCCCGCACGGTTTCGTGTGCGGGATGCCCCTTCGCGAGCCTGGTTTCCTGGGAGACGCGTTTCGCCCCGACGGGTCGCTACATCGTCAAGGCTTGGGCTCTCGACCGCGTAGGCAATCGCTCTGCGCCGGCAACCATCACGATCACGAACCTGACGGTGAGCTTGTGAGGCAAGGATCCGGGAACGAACCCGCGGGACGCAGAACCCGTGCGCGCGCCGGCGCGCGGAAACTCCTGCCGGTAAAAACGACAAACAGGAACTCACTCCTTCTCGCAAACGCCTTGAGCGTCCACCGAAGAGGATTTCGCGCGCGCGCGGTGGTCGTCACTGTTCTGGCGTTGATGCTCCCCGGGGTTCCCGCGCACGCCGTCAACGAGCCGATGCTGGAGTCGTCGACTCCCAGACAAGATGCATCCGCGCGTTCGGAAGACGTGCCGGTGCTAAGCGCGACATTCGACCGCGACCTGACGATGCCCCCTTCCACGTTTGTGTTGCGCAATGCCTCCGGCAACCGCGTGAGCGGAAACACCTACCTGTCGGGTTCGGAGTCGGCGATCGGACGCACCGACTCGATTTCGTTCCGTCCGGCCAATCCACTCGACGAAGCGCTGAGCCCTTATCGCGCGGCGATTCACGCTTGTCCCTACGTCCCGGGGGACTGCACCAACGTGTCGATCCTGTTCGCGATCGACGACACGCCCCCTGCCGCACCGGTGGTGTCGCATCCGTCGGACGGCCAAACCATCAGTGACCAGATCGTTGTAGTTCAAGGCAGCGCGGAACCCGGCGCGCGCCTGACGGTCTTGGAAAACGACGAAGTACTCGCTCTCGGACGCGCCGACACGGCCGGCTCTTTCGTCGTAGAACTCCCCTATGGCAACGAGGACGGCGTCGAGCACGCCATCATCGTCCACGCCGTCGACAAAGCCGGAAACACGAGCCCCGAATCCGGGACGATCACGTTCCTGCACGACAGCATGGTGCATCCCCCGCTGATCACCGCCCCCACGGATGGAGCGATTCTCAACACGTCGGCCGTCACGATGACGGGAACGGCGAAGCCCGGCAGCACCGTGAGCATCGCCGAAGGTTCCTCGATTCAACCCGCAGGAACGGCCGATAACCAAGGGCGCTGGTCGGCTACGCTGACCTTCGCCGAGGGCGCGCATGTCGTGACGGCATCCTCCTTCGACGGTCGCGAAACCGACGGTCCATCTCTGTCACGCACGTTCACGGTCGACCTCACCGCCCCGGGTGCGCCAATCGTCGCGACTCCCGTCGAAGGCGACTTCGTCTCGTCGCCGGCCGTGGAGGTTTCGGGAACCGCGGAACCGATGTCGACCATTCGCGTGCGCGACAACGGCTCGCTTCGAGCGACGGTCGCGGCGAACCACTCCGGAGAGTGGAGCGCCTCGATCCAGTTCACAGACGGACCCCGATCGCTTTCGATCACCGCCACCGATGTCGCCGGGAACACCGGAGCGCCGGCCGCGCGATCGTTCACGGTCGACACTATCGCGCCGCCACCGCCGGTCATCTCCTCCCCGCAAGATGGGGACTTTCTTAACCAGCACACAGTGGCCTTCTCTGGAACCGCGGAAGACGGCGCGCGCGTCCGGCTGTTCGAAGGTCAAAACCTGGTCGGAACCACGCTTGCAGACGGCGCGGGATCCTGGTCGGCCACAGCGAGCTTCCCCGACGGCGCACACAGCATCATGGCCATCACCGTCGACACCGCCGGGAACGCAAGCGCTCCGTCGATGCGGACGTCCTTCACCGTCGACACCATCGCACCCGCGCCCGCACTGATCACCTCGCCATCGGCGGGAAACACGCTAAACGCTGCCTCGATCCTGGTTGCCGGAAACGCCGAGTCGGGATCAACGGTCGTCATCCGCGAACAGACCGCGATAATCGGGCAGACCTACGCCAACGGCGCCGGGGACTGGGCGCTCGCCATTTCCTTTACAGACGGAGGGCACACGATCGTCGCGATCGCAATCGACGCCGCCGGAAACGCGGCCGTCCCCTCGACTCCGCGCTCTTTCACGATCAATCGACCGGCCGACTACACGGCACCGGATCCGCCCGCGATCACGGCCCCATCGATCGGGTCGACGCAACCGGGATTCGTCACCTTCCGCGGCACCGCTGAACCCGGCGTGGTCGTTCGCGTCTACCAAGGGTCCGCCCTCGTCGGCACAGCGGCCGCCGGCGGCTCGTCGGGCGAATGGACCTTCGGTCAGACGCTGTCCGAGGGTGCGCACTCGGTCCGTGCGGTTGCGTTCGACGCAGCAGGAAACGCCAGCGGCACGACCCCCTGGCGCAACTTCTTCGTCGATGCGACTCGCCCCATCGTCGCCGTCGACGGGAGCGGCACCGTCCTCGTGACACCCCTGGACGATCCAGCGGTGACTGGGACTGCGACCGACAACCACGGCATCAGCCGTATCGAACTGGAGATCGACAACGCGATCACCGGTGTGCGCGCGCGCACCGTCACGGCCTCTTCGTGTCCCGAATGCCCGGGGACGCCGGTCACGTGGCGCGCGCTGCTTTCGCTACCACCCGGCGTCTACACCGTACGAGCCTACGCGGTGGACCTCGCGGGAAACCGGTCGAGACCGGCATCCACCACTCTGATCGCCATCTGAATCGGCAGGAGTTCCTCCCCGATACATCCGTGAGCTTCGTCAAGGCCCCGTGGCCGATCTCACCTCGGACATTGCGGCAAAACGGGGCGCCACATCGTCCCCTTCGATGACTGATGTCACGACACGGCAGGAGTTCGCACCAAAAGCGGCGAAAAGCCTTTAGGTCGGAACATTCTCTCCGGCGAATTCGGGCGTGGAGATCGCTCGCCGGCGCGAGCCAGCCAGGAGGTCGACGCGATCGGCACGAGAACAACCGGAACGCGCACAATGCGCGGCGTCATGATCATGTCGGCGGGCGCCTTGTTCCTCGCTTCGCTGGGACCCCTCGCCGCCCATGGAGCCACCGCGGCACCCGTCATAGACGCCCCGGCTGAAAACGCGCTCGTTCGTGGCGTCTTTGCAGTTTCGGGCACCGCCACGCCGGCGTCATACGTTGAGGTGTATGAGGGTGCCGTTCGCATCGGACGGACCCAAGCGAACGCGCGCGGAGCCTGGCGCACCGACGTCGGACTCAACAGCGGAGAGCGCCTGATCACCGCGCGCGCGCTGGACGGGACCGAGGTCCCAAGTCCGTCGACGACACCGCGCACCATCTTCGTGGACGCTCAGCGGCCGTCGGTAGAAATCACAACGCCCGACGAATCGACGTTCTCAACTGCTACGAATGCCGCCACCATCACCGGAACGGCCACCGACCAAGGTCCGACCGAGTCGGCAGGAGTCAAGGCCGTCGAGCTTAAGTACTTCGAATCAACCAGCAGGCTATTGGTTCGTACGGAAATGGCGACCTGCAGCCCTGCCTGCCCCGTCCCTTCGGTGAAGTGGATAACAAACGTCGGCCTGTTCGCCGGCGCGTATCGCGTTGAAGTCCGTGCGATCGACAGCGCGGGAAACCGGTCTAAGCCGGCGACCATCTCGTTCACACAAGCCGGGGCGACGCAGGTCGAGGCATCGTGCACCGGAACTGCGACCCTGGCAGACGGTGGATCGTGCTCAGAGGTGTTCCTGGTCAACGGCTCCCGCTACGTCTCGACGATCGGCACGAGCGCCGATCTTGTCGATTTCGATGCGCGCGGCACACTGACCCTCAATTGGTTCGACGCCTCGGGGAATCTCGTCGTCGCATTCGGTTGCACCGGCACCGGACTGCCCGTCGAGGGCGCCACGCGAGTCGGACTATGCACCCAGCACGGGCCGGCGCGAAGCGAATACACGCCCGGATTGCAGACGCTGGTCGTTACCGCGTCCCTCACCGACTGTCCGGCGGAGTCCTGCGCGTTCCACGGACGCCTCCGGCTCGCCGCCGATACGGACTTGATCTAGAGACTCGCGTCGCCGGCTGCCGGACACCAGGACCCGCCGCAATCCCAAATCAAGCCAAAACGGAACAACCTGGGTAGGTAGTGCCTCGTGGGCAGGAAATGGCTACCCGAACAGGGAATCTCCCTCGTTGGCGGGTATTCCGCCTATTGGTTTATAGACGTTGCAAGCAGGCGTGCTTCGTGCGGATACGGGCTCGCAACCCGGAAACCGGATTCGCAGCGACGCCAGTGGAGGAGAACACGATGCTCAAGCGAGTGAAGCTAGGCGCACGTTCGCTGACGCTTGTCGTCTGCCTCACGACGGCAGTCGGTGCCGTTGGGGTGATGCCTGCGTACGCCGCAGAAGCCGCTCCGACGGTACACCTCGAGGACGGCAACGGCGACAACTGGTTGAACGCCGCCGAGATCAGCGCAGGGCTCTATGTGAACGGTACCTACAGCACGACGGCCGGCATCACGCACGTCGTCGCCGACGTTGCGGTGGCGACCGCCCCGACCTGCGCGAACTCAACCCAACTCCTTCCATATAAGATCGTCGCAGCCGGCGGCACCGGGACCTTCCACATCGGTCCCTTTGACGCGACCGGTCTCGAAGAAGGCGCCTACCTGTGCGGGCGCGCGCGCGTCTCGGATCACGGAGGAGCGCCCTGGAACGGCGATCTTGGGATTTCGGACAACGTCGCACAAAAGGACACCGTCATCTTTACTCCGTCGGTCGTCATCGACACGGACCCGATCACGGGGTCCAACGTCACCGCCGTGTCTATCAGCGTCACCGGCGGCAACGGCGACACAGCGGCCCTGTCGCTGACCGACTCGGGCACCGGTTCGATCGTCAGCACCGTTGCGTTGACCGGAAGCGCCGTCACCGTGAGCAAGAACGCCTCTTCGCTCGCCGACGGAACCATCACCGCGACGGTCCGCTCCACCGACCCCGCAGGCAACACCAGCAGCACCGCGAGCGACGCAGCATCCAAGGACACCGTCAGTCCCGATGGAACCGTTTACTTCGGGGACTCGGATCAGTTCGTCGGTCCTGCCGAGATCCAGGCGCAGAGCGTCCCGGTCGGCTGGAAGGAGAACGCCGGGGCGAGCGCGGCGTCGGCCGAGGTGTGGTTCGAGGACGCCGCAGGCAACATGCCGACGGCCAACTGCGGACGCTGGTCGGTGACGCCCACCAACGTCTCCACGATCAACACCACCTGTATGAACGCGCTCCCCGAAGGGATCTTCTACTTCAAGGGGCAGTGGAAAGACGCCGTGGGTAACCTCGGCGCCATCGCAAAGGCATCCCACATCAAGGACACGACTGCACCGAGCGCGCCGACCGTTGGTGCCCCCGTCATCGGACCCGGCAACACGGCTGCGGTCCCAGTTTCGGGCGTGGCCGAGGCCGGTAGTTCCGTCACAGTCACCGCATCGCAGGGACCCACCACGGCCACCGGATCAGGGACCGCAGGCCCCAGCGGCGCATACGCAGTCACGGTGAACGCCTCGGCGTTCACCGACGGAGGCGTCGTGCTGTCGGCCGTGGCAACCGACCCCGCAGGCAACACGAGCCCGGCGGGAACCGGGACAACAACCAAGGACACCGTGGCTCCGGTTGCACCGACCAGCGTCGCGTTCGTCGGCACGGTCGCCCAGGGCAACGCCGGCGCAGCCGAGATCAACGTCGAAGGCGAAGCAGGCACGCGGGCGAACGTGTCGGTCGATGACACCAACCCGGCAACCTTGCCGGTGACCGGTTCGGGAACACTGACCGGCGGCAAGGCCACCATCAAGTTGAATCTCTCCGGCCTGACCGACGGAACGCTGACCGCAAGGGCGACGTTGACCGACGCCGGGGGCAACACCGGCCCGGCGAGGTCGGGGACGGCACTCAAGGACACCGTCGGCCCCGCGGCTCCCTCGATCTCTTCTCCGGACGGCGGGAGCCTGCAGCGGGGGTCGTTCACGGTCTCAGGCCTGGCCGAGGCGAACGCGCGCGTGGAACTGGTCAAAGCCGGAGGAACCGAGGTCGTAGGTAGCGGTTCGTCGAGCCCAACCGGCAATTGGACGATCGGAGTGAAGCTCGCTTCGGGCACGCACGCGCTGCGGGCACGAGCGCGCGACGACGACTACAACGCCGGTGCGCTTTCGGCCGAACGCATCTTCGATGTCGACGCCGACCTGCCGACGGTCACGATCGACACGCCGAACTACAGCCTGTTCACTCCGGGTGTGCCGGCAGTCCTCACTGGGGCCGCCGCGGATAAGCCGGCGACGGTGATCGGAAGCGTGTTCGCAGTTGAGATCACGGCCTTCGATGTCCGCGGCGAGGCCGTCCTTCAACGGAACGCAGTCTGCGAGGACTGCCCGGTCAAGACCAGTGTCGAGTGGAGCTTCGACGCGGCAGCTCTGCCGTCCGGCTTCTACACCGTGGAAGCGGTGGCCATCGACGGCGCCGGGAACCGCTCGGCGCAGCCGGCCAGGACCAGCTTCTTCAAGATCTGATCCTATCGATCTCGAGTGAGGGGGCCACGCGGCCCCCTCACTTCGTTTCCGGAGCCGCCCGCCGAATTGGATGCCGACGGCATCCAATCGAAGCGAGGGGCCGTAGACGTTAAGTCGTCTTGACGATCAGGACGTTGCAGGGCGCGTGATGCGACACCTTGTTCGGAACGCTGCCCAGCAAGAAGCGCTTCGCGCCCGACATCCCCTTGTTTCCGATCACGATGAGATCCGACCGGTCGCTCTCGGCAACCTCCAGGATCTTGTCGGCCGGATCTCCCGAGACCGTAAGCGTGCGAACGTCGCCGTGCTCGTCGCGAACTTTCGACAAGACGGTCTCGCCCTCGAAAGCATCGCCCACGTGTAGAACCGTGATCTTCGCTCCAAGGGCTCCAGCAATCCCCACGCCCATGCGAACGGCGCGTTGCGCCGTCGCGGAACCGTCGGTGGCAACCAGGATGTTCGTGTACATGCAGTCCTCGTCTACTCGTCGGTCGTGTGCACGATCAGCACATGACAAGGGGCATGGTGCGAGACGGCGTTCGGAACACTGCCGAGCAAGAACCGCTTTGCGCTTGTCATGCCCTTGTTCCCGACGACGATCAGGTCCGCACTCTCGGCCTCGGCAACCTCGATGATCGCGTCGGCGGCGCTGCCTTCCCGCGCGATGGTTCGCATCTTGACCTGCGACCCGTAGCGCTTCTCGACGTCCTCAAGGAGGCCGGCCGCGACCTCCGACCCCGGGAAGCCTTGAGCGTCGGCAAGCGGCGGCGGAGCCTCCCGCGGCGTCGAATACGCGCTGACCGCAATCAGTTCAGCGCCGAAGGTCTTGCACAGCTCCGCAGCGTGTCGAACCGCTGCGGCCGCGGTTCCCGATCCATCCGTGCCGACGACGATCCTTTGGAACATCGCTTCCCCCTCGTCTGGGCGGCGCTACAAAGACGCACCCGGAACGATAACGGGTGAAAGCAGGCGAAGCCAGCCTTAGCCGAGAAGGACGGCCTTGGCGGGGCCGGTGTCGGTTCCCGGCGGCAGGGCGGCAATGATGTCGCGCGCGCGATCGAAGGCTTCGGCGGCTTCGTCGTGACGCCGCTGCGCGTCGAGGATGCGAGCGAGCAACGCAAGCGCGCGCACCTTGCGGTAGCTCCAGTCGGTCTCCTCCAACGCCGCCAGCGCTCCACGCAGCGTCTGCTCGGCCAAGTTCGCATCCCCGACCTCGAGTTGCGTGGCGGCCAGCGCGCACTCGGCGCGAATGCGCGCGATCGTTCGCTCTCCGGCCAACTCCACAGCCTCGGCGGCGGCGGCGGCGGCGGCGTGGATGTCACCGCGCTCGGCCTCGATCTCGGCCAGCAATGCCCGGCACCACGACGGTGAAATCAACCCGATGTTCTCGCGTCCACCGCCGGCGCGAAGCAACTCGCGCGCTTCGTCGAGCTTTCCGCGCGCCTGCAAGACGCGCGCGCGCAGCCACACTACGCCCGAACTCCCCGACCAAAGTCGCCCGAGTTCGCCGCGCTCGGCCAAAGCGTCCAGCGCCGACTCCACCTCGTCGATGCGTCCCTCTTCAAACGCGAGCCACGTCCGAGCGAACCACCACTGGCCCTCGTAGAAGGGATCGCCGAACGAGCGAGCCGCACGCGCGCCCTCCTCGGCAGCCGCGCGCGCGTCCCCGAGGCGCCTGCCGAGCATCGCCGAGATGAACAGCGGATAACGCCCGAGCGCCAGGACCCAAGCCGCCGATTGCCCGGCTCCGATCGCGGCGCGCGCGCCGGCCTCGGCTTCGGCAAAGTGCGCGCGCAGGACGCTGACGTAGGCCAACAAGATCCGCTGCAAATCCAGCGCGAAACCAACGTTGCGCGCGTACTCGGTGGAGTGAACGCGCAACTGGTGCTCGAGTCGCTCCGCGATCTCTCCGGCACGCCCGACCTCGCCGCGCAGCAGCAGGACCCAGCCCCCGATGCCGACACACCAGCCGACACCTTCCTCGTCGCCCATGTCGGCGAACACGCGCTCTCCGTCTTGCAGGTAGGCAAGCGCCTCGTCGCCCTTCCCCATCAGCATGCTCGCCCAGCCGAGGTTCTGTAGCGCCCAGCCCTCGCCGCGGCGATCACCGAGCGCGCGATAGCGCTCCAGTGCGTCGCCGAACCACTTCTCCGACGAAGACCACTGGCCCTCGGCCATCGCGAGCAGTCCCTGCGAGCGCAAGCCCTCAGCCTCCTCGCGCTGGTCGCCGACCAGTCTTGCGATTTCCCAGGCCTTCTGGATCGGCTCACGCGCGCCCTCGAAGTCCCCGCGCATACGCAGCGAATCGCCGAGCAGACGCAGCGCGCGGCCCTCGGTCGCGCGGTCCCCCAGCCGGCGCGCGGCCGCCAAGGCTTCCTTGATGCTCTCCTCCGCAGCCTCGTGCTGCCAGATCGCCACGAGCGACTCCGCCAGACGGATGCGCAGAGACAGGCGATCGGCGTCGCTCTTGGCGAACGCGAGCGCGCGCTGGAAGAACCCGCGCGCCGCTCCCGAGGCATCCTTGCCGAGGGCCTCCTCGCCAGAGCGCAGCAAGTACTCGTGCGCCTTGATCTCGGCCCCCGACTGCTCGCTGCCGACCTCGCGTGCGGCGAGGGCGGCGCTCTCGTAGTGGTAGGCGATCAAGTCGGAGAACTCGCGCTCCTTGCCGGCGGTACGCACGACTTCCTCAAGCCAGGCGCCGACGTCGGCATGCTGGCGCGCGCGCACATGCTTGGGAACCGAGTTGTAGGACACCTCGCGGACCAACGTCTGGCGAAACCGATACCCGTGGTCGCCCGGCAACACGACCCCTTCGAACGGCTCGATGAACTCCTTGGCGACTAACGACTCGACGGCATCCTCTCCGTCTTCGGCCGAACGCAGGCGGCGCAGAGCTCCGAGCCAGAACTGCTCTCCGACGACGGCGGCGTCTTGCAGCAAACGCTTTTCGTCGGGCGCAAGCGAATCCAGGCGCGCGGCCACCAGCGCCTGCACCGAGATCGGAACCGCCACGTCGGGGCCCGCCTCGGGCCGGTCCACCAGCAGGTGCGCCAACTCCTCCAGGTAGAAGGGGTTCCCGCCGGCGCGGTCGAGCACGCTCTCGCGTAGCGCCGCGCCGAGTCCGGACGCCAAGCCGTCCAACATCTCGCCGGCCCGGTCGCGCGGCAGCGGATCGAGTTGCACGACCACTGAGCCAACCCCGCCCAACCACCTCGGCTTCCGGTCGAGCAGTCTGGGGCGAGCCAAGCACAACGTCAGGATGGGTGCGGCTTGTGAGCGCTGCAACTCGGCCACCCAGTCCAGCACTGCGTCCTCGGCCCAATGCATCTCGTGAAAAGACAGCACGAGCGTCCCCTCGCGATCGGCGACGGCGGTGAGGATCTTCCGCGCGGACTCCAGCAAGGGGTGGGCGACGCCCGCAGGAGCTGCCCCTGGTCCGGCGACCGTGTCGCGCACAGGCACCGAACCACCGAGTCCAAGAAGCGCCATCGCGCGCTCGGTCTCGGCCCCGAGTCCAAGGTCCTCCAGGCGCGCGCGCAGCACTTCTCGCGCCTGTTCGGCCGGCATGCCGGCGTCCAAGCGCAGCGCCTCACGCACCATTTCCTCGAGCGCAAACGCCGGCGACGCGGTGCCGTAAGGCAGCGAGCGCCCCCGCAGAACCCGCGTCCCGGCCGCCTCGGCAACGCGCGCGAACTCCGCGCAGACGCGGCTCTTGCCCATTCCGGCCTCTCCAACGAGCGTCGCCACGATCGGACGGCGGTCGCGGCGCACCATTCCGGCGAGCGCTTCGAGCAGTGCGAGTTCCTCCTCGCGCCCGATCAGCGGCGACGGCCGTCCGGCGCGGTGGCCGGGCAACCCGCGCTCAGAGACGGCCTCCCAAACCGTTACCGGCAGCCGCTTCCCCTTCGCAGTGACTTGCCCGACCTCGAGGTACTCGATTGCCTGACGCGAGGCCTCGTAGGTCCACTCTCCAACCAACACCTGTCCGGGATCCGCCGCCTCCTCGATCCGGCGCGCGGTGTTCACCGCATCGCCCAGGACCGTGTAGGTGTCGCTACCGCCGACGAACCCGGCGACGACCTCTCCGGTGTTCAAACCGATATGCATGCGCAACGGGAAACCCCGCTCGCGCTCCAGTATCTCGGACTCGGCGTCCAGCGTCCGGCGAATCTCCAAGGCGGCGCGCACGGCGCGTTCGGCGTCGTCTTCGTGTGCGACCGGCGCCCCGAACACGGCCATGATCTCGTCGCCGATGACGTTGTCCACCCGGCCGCCAAAACGCTCGATGATCTCCGACACCTGATCGAACGTGCGGTCCACGATCGCCTTGACTTCTTCAGCGTCGCGACGCTCACTCAACTCGGTGAAACCGGCAACGTCGCCGAACAAGACCGTCACTATCCGGCGCTCCTCGCGCGGTTGCGCCGTCAGGGGGGCGCCGCACGTGCCGCAGTAGCGTGCGGTCGCCGCCGAGGCTGCCGAACATCTCGGGCAGATCAGCGTGTCGTGCGCCATGTTCCGTCCCGCTCCTCCACCGCGCCTTCGCGGTGCAACTTCTCGAGGTGCGCGCGCACGCTGAGCGCCGCGGCACCATACAGCGCCGGATCATATGCGGCGTAGATGCGCCTCACCATTGCGGTGATCGAACCATCTCCGGCTTCGATCGCCGCCAGCACTTCGGCCTCCCGCTCATGGCGATGCCGCATGTAGTAGTCGAGCACCGCCGCGGCGTCTTCGACGACCGGGCCGTGCCCGGGGTAAAGCCGGACGGGCGCCGCGGCGCGAATGCGCTCAAGCGAGTCCAGGTACGAAGCCATGTCTCCCTCGGGATGAGCAATGACGGTAGTGCCGTGCCCAAGCACATGATCTCCGGTGAAGACCGCGCGCTCATCATCCAGAAGGAAACAAAGGTGATCGGCAGCGTGCCCCGGCGTATGCATCGCGACGAGCGTCACCTCGTCGGCCCGGATCCGGTCCCCGTCGGCGATGGCTTCGGCGTCTTGGGCCGTTCCAGTGAACGCCCCAAGCGGCGCTGCGGCCATCGCGGCCAACCGCTGCGCCCCCTGGGCGTGATCTTGGTGCCAGTGGGTGAGCAGTACCAGCGATGGCGACCCGGCCGCCTCCAAGACGCACTCCAGATGACCGCCGAGGTCGGGACCGGGATCAATCACGACGGGCGCGCGCGCGCCGACGATGTAGGTGTTCGTGCCCTCCAGCGTCATCGCAGATGGGTTGGGAGCCGTCACGACACGAACCACCGGCGAAAGACGCACGACCCTCGACGGCCGGCCGGGGTCAATCACGGCGCGTGCGAGGTGCCGTCGGGCATCAAGATCCGCCCCTCGCCGTTCTCGATGACAACCAGCGGCAACACCGGTTCGGCCGGGCGACCGACCGCGGCGTCGAACACCTCCTGCGCCGTTGAGAACTCCGCGAGGGACTCCAGGATCTTGCGCGTCGGGAAGATGATCGAGAACTCGCCGGCAAGCGCGCGCCGGACGGCGTCGTCGGGACGCACCCAAGCGCTCGCCGTGGTCTCGATATCGTCGTGCAGCGGTACCTGGCCCTCGGGCATCACGGCAACGAAGAAGCGTGTGTCGTAGCGCCGAGGTGACATCGTCGGGGTTATCCAGCGAGCCCAGAACCGCAACGCGTCCGCCGCGAAGCGAACCCCTGCACGGCGCGCGCCCTCTGCGGGATCAACCTCGCCGGCCTGCAGCGCGCGCCGGTACGCGCGCCAGCGATCGGCCTCGGCCGGGTCGAGTCGAACCGGGCGGCCCTGCCCGTCGTGCGCGAGCAAGATCCCGGCCTCCTCGAAGGTCTCGCGAATCGCGCACAGCACGAGCGCGCGGGCCCGGTCTTCGTCGGCCTCCCCCATCTCGCGTGCCGCGGCGGACGACCAGCCGTCGGTGTGCGCGGCCAGCTCCGGCGAGGAGTCGCCCACATCGAGCGTTCCGCCGGGAAACACGTACGCGCCGCCGGCGAAGTCGCTGCGCAGGTGGCGCTCGAGCATGAACACCTCGAGCCCGGATGCGCCGTCGCGCACGACGATGACGGTCGCGGAGTCGCGCGGGACCGCAGGTTCGCCCGGCGGCTCAACCGGCAGAACGAACGAAGGTCGGTCCGGTCGATTCATCCCCCGTATGTTCGCAGAGGATCGGGCTGGGACCCAACCCGACGTGGGGCGCGCGCCGACCGTCCGGTCGGAAGCCGGCCTGAGGTCGGTTCCCGCATTCGGCGATGCGGCGGATATCCTTGCCGGACCGAGTGAGCCCGCGAACCCAGGAGAGACCATGGATTTTTCCATCCCAACCGAACTTGAAGAAGTTCGCTCCTCCTTCAAGTCGTTCCTCGACCGCGAAGTGCGCCCTGTGGAAGAGCGCTTTCGTTCACAACTGCAAGAGGACGAGTGGACGGACGAGATGCGCGCCGAGGGGATGCGCTTGCGCAAGAAGTCGGCCGAGATCGGCTACTACGGCGCGCACCTTCCGGAGTCGGTCGGCGGATGGGGGCTGTCAACGCTCGGCTACACCTTGCTCGTCGAGGCGCTGGCGCAAAGCGGCATGCGCTTCGCCACCTACGTGCTCGGTCCGCCGAACCCTGAAGCTCCGACCAGACTGCTGCTGGAAGCGTCGCCGGAATTGCAGAAGAAGTACCTCGTCCCGCTGGTCAAGGCCGAGACCACCATGTGCTTCGCGCTGACCGAGCCCGACGCCGGATCCGACGCGCAGGCCATCCGTACTCGCGCGGTGCGCGACGGCGACCACTTCGTGCTGAACGGACGCAAGCACTTCATCACCAACGGCGCGAACGCCGACTTCGCGATCGTGTTCGCGGTCACCGACGCCGAGAAGCGCGCAAACGGCGGCATTACAGCGTTTATCGTGGACAAGGGAACGCCCGGCTTCTTGGTCGGCAAGAAGCAGAAGACGATGGCCGGCGAGACAAACCAGGTCGAATTGATCTTCGAGGACTGCCGAGTGCCGGCGTCAAACATCCTGGGCACCGAGGGCTTCGGGTTCTACGCCGCGATGAAGTTCCTGAACTCCGGGCGCGCATTCATCGGCGCGATGTGCCTGGGTCTCGCCGACTACTGCGTGCGCGTATCGGTTGAATACGCAAATGACCGCCAGACCTTCGGGAAGCCGATCGGCAAGTATCAGGCGATCCAGTGGATGCTGGCCGACTCCGCCGTCGAGATCGAGTCCGCGCGATGGATGACCTATCACCTCGCGTGGATGGTCGATCAGGGGCTCGAGCCGATGCGAGAGTCCTCGATGGTCAAGCTCTACAACACCGAGATGGTGAACCGCGTCGCCGACCGGGCGGTGCAAATCTTCGGCGGAGCCGGGTACCTGGCCGAGGGGCCGGTCGAGCGCATCTATCGCTTCGTGCGCATGTTCCGCATCGTCGAGGGAACCAGCGAGATCCAGCGCTTGGTGATCGCGCGAACGATGGGATTGTAAGTGTCGAGCGTCCGACGCCGGATCGCGACCATCGTCGAGGAACATCTCGACGAGATTCTCGACCGAACGATGGACGCGTTCGACGCCGAACTGCCGTCGGTCGCCAACGCGACCCAGGCCGAACGGCACGGCGTGCGCGAAAGCGTGCGCCGTGCCGTTCTTGCTTTTCTCACCCTGTATGCGGAACCCGAATCGTCTGCGCGCGAGCAGTTGGCGCGCGCCCGTGTTGCAACCGTGGACCGGGCCGGGGAGTCATTCGACCTGGAAGACATCGTCGCCATGCTCCGATTGTCGAAACACGTGGTGTTTCAGACCGCGCGCGCGCTGGTGGACGCCGAGTTGGGCGACGCTCCCGAGCGCGACAACGAAGTCCGCAAAGCGCTGGAGGCCTTCCTCGACGAACTGGCGCAGACTGCAGAGTTGCCCCTTCCGCGCGCGGACGCCGTCACGTCGATGCTGGCGTCCTTCGAAGACGAGGATCCCGACTTCGCGTAGGCGTGACCGCGTAGCATGGTCGCGTGCGACGCACGGAGGAACTCCAGACCATCCCGCAAGTGGATCGCCTCTTGCGGGAGATCCCCGAACTCGCCGGTGCGGGGCATGCAGTAGCGCGGTGGATCGTGCGCAACGCGGTTGATGCGGCGCGCGCGCGCGCGATGCGAGGCGAGGTGGTCGGTGACGTGCGCGATGCGGTCTTGGACTCCGTGCGCGCATTGGGACACCGCGGCATGCGACGGGTAATCAACGCAACCGGGGTCGTGCTTCACACCAACCTCGGACGCGCGCCTTTGTCGCGCGCGGCCGTCGCAGCAGTTGTTGAGGCAGCCGGAGCCGCCACCGTCGAGTTCGACCTTGAGACGGGGGAACGCGCGCGGCGCGCGCCGGTCGCCGCGATGCTCGCCGCCGCGCTATGCGACGCCGAGGACGCGCTCATCGTGAACAACAACGCAGCGGCGCTCATGCTCTCGCTCGCCGCCATCGCGCGTGGGCGCGAAGTCCTCGTCGGACGCGGCGAACTGATCGAGATCGGTGGAGAATTCCGCCTGCCCGACATCATGGAAGCCTCGGGCGCCGTGCTACGCGAGGTCGGTACAACCAACCGCACCCACCTGCGCGACTACCAGCGCGCCATCGCAGACACGACCGCGGCGATTCTCAAGGTTCACCCGTCCAACTACCAAGTCACCGGCTTCACGACGTCGCCTTCGACTGAAGAACTCGCAGAAATCGCGCGCGGCCGTGAAATCCCGCTGCTCTACGACACCGGCAGCGGACTGCTCGCCCCGGACCCCGCCTTCCCCGACGAGCCCGACGCGCGCAGCGCACTCGCGGCCGGTGCGGACTTGGTGTGCTTCTCGGGCGACAAACTCCTCGGCGGACCACAAGCGGGAATCCTGGTTGGATCGAGTTCGCTGATCGACCAGTGCCGGCGTCATCCGATCGCGCGCGCGGTGCGCGCCGACAAACTCACCCTGGCGGCCATGGAAGCCACGTTGTGGGCGCGCGCGCGCGGCGAGGTCCTGCCGGTGCAAGCAATGCTCACGCTGGAACCCTCGCAGATCGAGGCGCGCGCGCGCGTCGTGATCGCCGGACTCCAAGGCATCGAGATCGTCTCCGGGGTGAGCGTTCCCGGCGGCGGATCCACGCCGGGACAAACTCTGCCGACCTCGCTCATCGCGGTGCCTGCGCGTGATCCGGTTGCATTCGCAGCGGCCTTGCGCGCGCAGGAACCGCCGGTGATCGCTCGCATCGAGGGCGGATCCGTCGTGCTGGATCTGCGCACCGTGGACCCGTCCGACGACGACGCGGTTGCCGCCGCGCTGGCGCGCGCACTGTAGCGATGCACGTTCTGGCAACCGCCGGCCACGTCGATCACGGCAAGTCCACCTTGATCGAGCGCCTCACCGGAATCGACCCCGATCGCCTCGCCGAAGAGAAGGCGCGCGGCATGACCATCGACCTCGGCTTCGCGTGGCTCACGCTGCCGTCGGGCCGCGAAGTTGGGATCGTGGACGTGCCCGGCCACGAACGCTTCGTTCACACCATGCTCGCCGGCGCCGGTCCCGTGGACGCCGCGCTGTTCGTGGTCGCCGCCAACGAAGGCTGGAAGCCGCAGTCCGAGGAACACCTGGCGATCCTGGACCTGCTCGGCGCGCGCCACGCAGTCGTCGCCCTCACCAAGTCCGACCTCGTTGACCCAGCCGACCTGGAATCAGCAAGCGACGCAGTGCGCGCGCACCTTTCCGGAACGACCCTGCACGACAGTCCCATCGTGAGCGTCTCGGCGACAACCGGCGACGGAATCCCCGAACTGCTGGCCGAAATCGACACTATGCTCGACGAAGCCGGAGACCCTGACGATGCCGGGCGCGCGCGCGTCTGGGTGGATCGCTCCTTCTCCATCAAGGGCGCCGGCACCGTCGTAACCGGCACGCTGACGGGAGGAACCCTGCGCGTAGACGACACCGTCGAAGTGCTGCCCAAAGGATCGCGCGCGCGCATCCGAGGGATCCAGACGCACAAGGCCGCGCGCGCCAAAGCCTCGCCGGTGAGCAGGGTCGCACTCAACCTCGGCGGACTGGACCGACATCAAATCGCGCGCGGTGACGCGATCGTGGCGCCGGGACGGTGGCGAACGACCACCACCCTGGACGTGCGCCTGCGCGCGGTGCGCGCGCTGGATCATCCGTTGGAAGCGCGCGGCGCCTTCAAGGCACACATCGGCACGGCCGAGGTCGACGCGCGCCTCGCGTGGTTCGGAATCAAAGCGCTGCACGCGGGCGAAGAAGGTCTCGCGCGCCTGACGCTCGCCGAACCGGTCGCCGCCGGACCTTTGGACCGCGTCGTGCTGCGCGACACCGGAAGACGCGCCACCGTTGCCGGAGGAGTCGTGCTCGACGCGCACCCCCCGGCCGCGCGCGCCGAGGCCCGTGCCGCGCAACTCGCCGCGCGCGCGGCCGCCGCGCCGCACGAACTTCCCCGCCTGGCGGTGGAAGAACGCGGCGTGGTTGCGCGCGCCGACCTGGCATGGCTCGCGGCGACCGAAGAGCCTCCACCCGGCGCGCGCGCGCTCGGCGACTTCGTGGTGTCCCAGGCACGCTTCGACGAACTCACCACCGCGATCGCAAACGCGCTGGCCGAGTTCCACGCCCGCGAACCCCTCGCCGCCGGCATGCCGCGCGAAGACGCGCGCGCCGCTGCCGGAATCGAAGATCCCCGCCTGTTCGCCGGACTGCTCGATGCCTTGGCCGGAAACATCACGCAGACCGGCCCACTGCTGCGCGCCGCGTCGCACCAAGTCCGTCTGGATCCCGTGCAAGAAAAGGCCCGCGCCGAACTTCTCCGCGAGATGGATGCGGCCGGCTTCGCTCCCCCCGCGCGCGCGGCCTTGGAGCAAACCTACGGCGCGAAACTTGTGCGCGCGCTCACCGATGCCGGGGACCTGATCAAGATCTCAAGCGAGATCGTGTTCACAGCGACCACGCTGGCGCGCGCGCGCGACGCGATCAAGACCGCCATCGAACGCGAAGGCCCACTCACCGCCTCACGAGTTCGAGAACTGCTCGGCACCAGCCGCAAGTACGCAATCCCGCTTCTGGAGTACCTCGACGCAACCGGCTTCACCCGCCGCCGCGACGACCTCCGCGACCTCGCGCGGTAGACCCACCCGTTCACCGGGACGGCGCAAGCAGAGTTTTCGTCCCGCCCGTCGGCTGAAAGTCACCCTCGAATCCCCGCGAACATCGATGCTGCTTCCCCGCGATCCGGTTGCACAGCAGCAACAAGGCGGAGAGTTTCTGGTGTCGGTTTGGCGACACCGATGACGCCGGGGCACCACCAGAACGCCGGCAACAGACAGCGCCGGGTGGATGTGACCTTCCGGGGATACGCAGGAATAGGCGCGAACCGCTCCAGTTGAACCGTAATACGTCTCGTATTACGGATCTGCCGTGACGCACCATGCCACCTATCGCGGAGTTCCCCTCGACGAGATCCGAATCCGCTCCGTTCGCCGGCCGAAGGATGTTGTCGCCTACATCCAGACAAGGTCCAAGAGACGAGCCAATGAAGAAACCGTACGCCCACGAGTCCCGCAGACAGGAAGCCGCGCGCCAGGACGCCATCGACCAGGATGGCGCGCTTGACGACCTTCCTCTCACGCCGCTCAGGCGGTATGCGAAAGAGCCTTCGCAGGTTTATGCGATTCGCATTCCCGCAAGCAGGCTTGAGGCAATCCGCCGGCTTGCCGAGCGTCGCGACGAGCAACCCACCGCACTCCTGAGGGAGTGGGTTCTCGAGCGCCTGGACGACGAGTTGAACGCAGCCGAACGCGTGGGCGAAGCCTCTGCGCCTTACCTCGCGGCGCCCAAGATCAAAGGGAAGCGCGCCGCCTCTGCGATCAAACCCGACGCCAAGGCGAAGACACCCGACCTCCGCGACCTCGCGACCTGAGGAGACCCGGCTTCCGAGACGAGATGGCCACGCGCGCGCCGGACCCGGTGCGGTTCCATCTGACTCCGGATGTGGTGCCGATCGCGGTCTCGGCCGGCCTGAGGTCGGCGGGCCGCCCACGCAAAGGACCCACTATCGCCTGGAACTCGCGCCCGAAACCTGTCAGCATGAAGACTCGATTCGACAGGGGGGAGCCATGCCCACGAGCGTCGAGTTCGCCGGGATTCTCGCCGCACTCGCGGTCTTTGCCTTCACGCTCTTCTGGCCGGCCTACGACTGCACGCATCGAGATCCTGACGACTTCGCCGTGGGCACCGAGTCGTGGTGGCGCCTTGCTCTGCTCATCGGATTCCTGACGGGGGCTTTCCCGATCGTCGGCGGCGTCTACCTGTGGACTGTGGTCAGACCCGGCAAGCGCCGCGCGCGCGCCACTCAGTAGCTCGGCTGCCGACTCGCGCGCCGAGGACGCCTCCCCCGTAGGATCGACGTCGATGCGAACCTGGGTTCTCGCGCTCATCGTCGTGGCCGGCGTGTGGCTTGCGGCGATCGGCCTGCTCGCCCTCGTCGGACGGCCCCGTCAGGCGCGCGAGATCGCCGCCTTCATCCCGAACCTCGCGATGCTCTTCCGGGGTCTGATCCGCGACCCCGCCGTCCCACGTCACGTGAAGGTCCTGCTGGTGATCGCGGTGGCCTGGATCGCCTCCCCCATCGACCCGGTCCCGGAGTTCATCCCGGTGATCGGTACGCTCGACGACGCTCTTGTCGCGGTGCTCGCCATCCGCATCTCGCTTCGTCACGTGGACTCAAGCGTGCTCGCCTCTCACTGGCGCGGAGACCCCTCCACCTTGAACGCGTTGCTGCGCGCCGCCGGACGGAGGCTCGAGCCCTAACTTCGCACCTGCACCACGGCGTCCACCTCGACCGGAACGCCCAGAGGCAACTCCGCCACGCCGACGGCCGCGCGCGCGTGGCGGCCTGCGTCGCCGAACACCTCGACCATCAGGCAGACGGGCGCAGATGCTGGAGTCTAGGACCCCCGGCTATCCGCCAAACTGCTCGATGCCTTGGCCGGAAGCATGGAAAGCGAAGGTCCGCTCACAGCCTTACGAAATTCGAGAACTGCTCGGCATGAACCGAAAGTACAGCATCTGCTTGTACCTCGACCCAACCGGCTTCACCCGGTGCCGCGGCGATCTGCGCGACCTCACGAACCAAAGCAACGATTGCGCTCTAGGGATGTGGGCTGTTTGCACTTTCGACTGTGCTTTTGCACAGGAGAAGGGGTGCCGCAAGGCGAAGAATGCCGCGATGCAGCCTGGGGAGGGAGAGGCAATGACATTTCGCGCGCACGGTCGTCCGTGGGTGCTGTTGACCCTTGCGGTCTCGATGTTGGTCGCTGGAGGTGTTGCCTCTGCGGCACCCGGGGAGATCGCCACCTTTGCCGGAGGCTGGACCGGAGACGGAAGTCCCGCGGTGAAGGCAGTTCTTCGCGGACCCTCCGGTGTTGCCGTCGCCCCTGACGGCTCAGTCTTCATTGCCGACGCGGACACCAACCGCATTCGCAAGGTGGATCCCGCCGGGATCATGTCCACGGTCGCGGGAAACGGAAGTTCAGGCTTCTCCGGCGACGGCGGCCCGGCGACACAGGCGGGCCTTGACCCCACCGACGTCGCGGTCGCCCCCGACGGTTCGATCTTCATCGCCGACTCCGGCAACGACCGCATCCGCAAGGTGGACCCCGACGGAACCATCTCCACGGTCGCCGGCAACGAGAGTTGCTGCTTCTCCGGTGACGGTGGCCCCGCGACACAGGCGAACCTCAGCTACCCGCGTGGTGTCGCCGTCGCCCCTGACGGCTCCATCTTCATCGCCGACTACTACAACAGCCGCATCCGCAAGGTGGATCCCGCCGGCATCATCTCGACGGTCGCCGGCAACGGAAACGGGGACTTCTCCGGTGACGGTGGCCCCGCGACACAGGCGAGCCTCAGTTACCCGCGTGGTGTCGCCGTCGCCCCCGACGGCTCGATCTTCATCGCCGACTCCGGCAACTACCGAATCCGCAAGGTGGATCCCGACGGGACCATCTCGACGGTCGCGGGCAACGGAAGTTCAGGCTTCTCCGGTGACGGTGGCCCCGCGACACAGGCGAGCCTCAGCGAGCCGGAAGGTGTCGCCGTCGTCCCCGACGGCTCGATCTTCATCGCCGACTCCGGCAACTACCGCATCCGCAAGGTGGATCCCGACGGGACCATCTCCACGGTCGCGGGCAACGGAAGTTGCTGTTCCTTCTCCGGTGACGGTGGCCCGGCGAAGCAGGCGGGCCTCTACTACCCGGAAGGTGTCGCGGTCGCCCCCGACGGTTCGATCTTCATCGCCGACTACAACAACCACCGTATCCGCAAGGTGGATCCGAGCGGAAAGATATCGACGGTTGCGGGGGGGAGTTGGGTGGGCGCAGTTGCCCTGGAGTCGTCGCTTGATCGTCCGCAAGGCGTCACGGTTGCTCCCGACGGCTCAACCTATATCGCCGATACCGAGGACTACCGTGTTCTCCGGATCGCCCCCGACGGCAGCGCCGAGGTCGTGGCGGGCAATGGTCTCAAGTGCGAGTACTACTCGGAGTGCAAAGATGGTCCAGCAACTGAGGCCATGCTGCAGGACCCGACGGGAATCGCTGTCGATCCCGACGGTATCCCCTATATCGCCGACGGCTACCGGGTTCTCAAGGTCGAGAACGGCGAGATCAGCACAGTTGCCGGGAATGGATTGGGCGCTTCTACTGTGGTGGTTGATGGAAGTGCGGCGACGAGCGTGGCACTTCATGCCGATGATGTTGTCATCACTGACTTCGGCGTCCTCTACATCTCGGATTCCAACGCGGATCGCATCTACAAGGTTGTGAACGGTGCGATCTCCACCATTGCGGGAAGTGTTTGCCTGACCACCGGTCTTCCCACCCCAGTCGGCGACGGCATCCCCGCATCCACGTCGTCGCTCTGCGACCCGCGGGGTCTTGCCCTTGGTCCAGACGGATCCCTCTATGTCGCCGACTCGGGCAGCAACCGCATCCGCAAAGTGGATCCCGACGGGACCATCTCCACGGTCGCCGGTTCGGGAACTGCAGGCTTCTCCGGTGACGGTGCCGAGGCGGTTGTCGCGGATGTTTCTCATCCGCAAGGCGTCGCCGTCGCCCCCGACGGTTCGATCTTCATCGCCGACACCGGCAACCACTGTATCCGCAAGGTGAATCCCAAGGGGATCATCACATCGGTCGCAGGCACCGGCGCTCAAGGCTTCTCCGGTGACGGTGGCTCAGCAATCCGTGCGGCGCTTTCCTCACCGCGGACCATCGCGCTTGCGCCCGATGGCTCCTTCCTCATTGCGGACACGTACAACGATCGGATTCGTCGCGTGACGCCGGACACGGCCGACCGCCGCGGCCCCACGGTGGGTATCACGCCAACGCTGTGGTACACATCGCAAAGCGCAATCACCGGCGAGATCCTCGACGACGACTCCGGCGTCGCCACAGCTCGGGTGATCTTCTCTCCCGCATCGGGTCTTGCCAGGGGACACATGCTCTCCGGGGATGAACTCACATGTGATAGCGCGCGCACGCAGTGCTCTTTCAGTATCTCGCTCGCCGGTCTCTCGCCCGGCGTCTACGACGTGAGCGTCACCGCGCGCGACGTCGCGGGCAATCAGGGTGGGGCGACCAAGAAGATCGTGGTGGTGGGGTAGGAGCCGGTCGCAGGGCGCCGAGTCACGCGCGGCGATCTGCGCGACCTCTCTCCACGGTCAACACGGCAAGATCGGCAAACAGTGCGGGCGGATGGCGTGTGGGTCAATACGACGCATGATCGATCACCAACTCGGTCCACGTGGGCGCGGAGTCCTCAACCTGATGCGGACACGCGTTGCCTTCGCCGTCACTCCGGCGGCAGAACGGCTTGCCTTCATCCTCCACGAACACGCTGTAGGTTCCCGGAGCGAGACTCACTGCGAATCGGCCCCGCGCGTCCGAAGTCGTCGTGGCGACCGGAGGTACATCCGGCGCCTCCCCGCGCGCTAGGACGCTCCTGAAGTAATGCCCTCGGGTCGGCCGTTGAACGGGTAATGCCGCGTCGGCGCGGTCCTGGTGGGCGTTTGCGGCGATCAGATCCTTGAAATCGGTTGTCGGCTTCT
>JBAZZY010000020.1 GCA_041658565.1 Actinomycetota bacterium
GAAACACCATGCCGCCTATGACTGCCAGCACGATTCCGAGCCACCAGCGCTGAAGCAACCCCACACCGACCAAAGCCCCGGCCGCCACTCCAGCCCCTTGCAGCACAACGAACTCAGAGGCCCGCAGCGGCCAACCCGCGCGATCCAGCCGCATCTGTAGACGCTCCTCGAAACCGGAACGCTTAGGTGCTCGCTCAACCAGGTGAACTGCGGTGCGCGCAATGGCGCTTCCGGCCAGCCCGTGACGCTCGTCGTCGGATGCGCCCCTGTTCCGCGACTTGGTCTTCGCACGCATGCTTCGCAGCAGGCGATCGCCGCCGCGCGCGCCCGGACGAGGCATCAACACCCCGAGGAGCAGGATGAGCGCTAGGAACACAGATCCAACGCCCACGTACAGTCCCGTGCGGCCGGCGAAAGCGCGGATCGGCGGAGCAGCCTCAGCATCGGGAGCAGAGATCGCCGGGAGCGGCGGTGGTAGTCCGGTCCTCGGGTTCAGTACGACGACCGAGTCGGACACCGAGAGCGCACCGGCTCGCAGCGTGACGGCGAGCTCGATCTCCTTGGTCCGCGCAGCGCCCGACTCGAACTCCAGCACGTATTGGGAAGCAATGTCCTTTGCCACCTGTCCGAACGCCGCTCCAAGTTGAGCCGACTGCCCGACCCGCAGGCTTCGCCCGCCGGTGGCGTCCGCGATCCTTGCAAGTGCCGTGGCGTCGAAGTCCGGAGTGACGAGCCCTACCGAGGTCACCGGCGCCGAGGCCCTCTTCGCTGCGGCGACCGACTGAGACAACGTCCGCACGCTGGAGGTGTCCTTGCCGTCGCTGAACAACACGATGTTGTGCTGCGCGGCAACTCCGGCCAGCCGCGTCGCGGCGAGCACGATCCCGTCGTACATGGCCGTGCCGCCCGAGGCGGTCAGCCCGCCGATGGCGCGCGCAAGCGCCCCGTGGTCCGCAGTGAGGCCTTGGCGCACCGATGCCCGCGGCCCAAAGGAAACAACCATCACGCGGACCCCGGCCGGAAGCAGCGAGACGAACCGTTTGCCGGCCGCCTTAGCGTCCACAAGCGGACCTCCCGCCGTACTTCCGCTCACGTCGAACACCAGAGCCACCGTCACCGGCTGAGCATGGGCTTCCAGCAGGGGCGTCACCGTCAGCGACGGAACCGCATCGCCCGCCTCAGTGACCGCGAATGCATCTCGCCCGAGAACAGCGTCACCGGCACCCGCAACCGACACGATCAGGCGCGCGTGACCGTTCTCGGAGAGAGCGGCCTCGCGGATGGTGACTGTCGCAGCCTCGACACCCACTGCTGGTTTGGCGAGAGCATAGATGTACGCCACCAACAGGAGACTGCAAACGAGTCCGGCGGTCGTCCGGCGTGACGGATTCATCGCCCCGATCCCCTCGCCATGCGCTCCGGCGCAAAGAGAGCCGCGTCGAGTTTGATTCCCTGATCGGCGAGGCGATCGACAAACCTCGGACGAAGCCCGAGCGACTTGATGTGCCCCTGGTGCCGCCCGGTCTCGTCCACTCCCATCCCCGTGTCGAACAGGAACAGATCCTGCAGCGTGATGATGTCACCCTCCATGCCGGCGACCTCGGTGACGTGAGTCATGCGACGGGAGCCGTCCCTCAGCCGGGCGAGGTGCACGATCAACTGCACCGCCGAACCGACCTGCTCGCGGATCGCGCGCACCGGCAAGTCCATGCCGGCCATCAGGCACATGGTCTCCAGCCGCGCAATGACATCCCGAGGCGAGTTCGCATGCACGGTCGAGATCGATCCGTCGTGACCGGTGTTCATGGCCTGCAGCATGTCCAGCGCCTCGCCGCCGCGGACCTCGCCGACGACAATACGATCGGGACGCATACGAAGGGCGTTGCGCACCAGATCACGAATCGTGACTTCACCGCGTCCTTCAATGTTGGGAGGCCGGTGCTCCAGGCGCACGATGTGCGGCTGCAATAGGCGAAGTTCCGCTGCGTCTTCAATCGTAAGGATGCGCTCATCCGACGGGATGAACGAGGACAGCACGTTCAGCGTCGTCGTCTTACCCGAGCCGGTGCCTCCGGAAACCAGGATGTTGATCCGGCCGCGCACGCACGCCTCAAGGAACAGTCCGACGGTCTCGGTCAACGTTCCGAAGGCGATCAGGTCTTGCACGTTGTACGGCTCCCGCGCGAACTTGCGCACGGTCAACACCGGACCGTCGATGGAGATCGGCGGGATTGCTGCGTTGACACGCGACCCGTCCGGCAGGCGCGCGTCCACGTACGGCTGAGCCTCGTCGATGCGCCGACCGACCTGCTCGACGATCTTGTCCATCGTGCGCCGCAAATGCGCTTCGTCCAGGAACCTCGCGACCGTCCGCTCAAGCTTCCCGTCGCGTTCGATGTAGACGGTGGATGGTCCGTTCACCATAACCTCGGTGACCGTCGGATCCCGCAAGAACGGCTCGATCGGTCCGTATCCAAGGATGTCATCCGTCGTCTCGGCAATCAGGCGCTGGCGGTCGGACGCCGACAACGGAGTGTCATCGTGTTGGAGGACCGAGGCCAATTCCTGTCGCACGCGGGACTCAAGTTGCTCTGCCGTCATCTGGGTGTCGTAAAGCTTCGGGCCCATCGCATGCAGCAATGCCTGATGGATCTTGCGCTTCAATCCGGCGAGCGAGTCGGGCGCGCGCCCCGAAGCCTCGTCCTCGCCCACTGCGTACAAGGGCGGGGGCCCGTCGTCCTGGCGCGCGCGCGACAGCCGTTCGTACAGAGTCATCGCTTCCTCCCAAGTTGAAACCGCCGCCCATTGGCTGGCTCGGCGACCGGCTCCCGCCGGAACTCCTCGATTCCTGCAGCAAGCTTCGACAACGCCAAGCTGATCGGCGACTTCGCGTCCTCGAGCACCAGGGGGGTTCCGCGGTTCACCGACAACGGCACGTCACGGCTGGACGGAATGCGAATGTCGACGCTTCTTCCGAGCGTCTTCTCGACCTCACGGATGTTGAGCCCCACCTTGCTGTCTGCACGGTTAAGGACCAATCGCACCCGGTCGGGATCGACGCCGAGCAGGCCCAGTGTTTGAAACGAGATCTTGAGATTCTTGATGCTCGGAACATCGAGCGTGGTCACGGACACCAGGATGTCACTCTCATCGATCGCCTGAAGCACGTGGTCGGTAAATGCAGGCGGCGTGTCGACAATCACATAGGCGAACTTCTTCTTCAGCATCCGCATTATCGTGAGCGCGGCGTCGGCCGACACCGTTTCGGCCAGCCCCGGCTCCAACGGCGCAGCCATCAGCGAAACGTTGGACCGGTGCAAAGTGAGATATCGAGCCAGCGCCTCATCGTCCAGCCTGTCGAGGTCCCGCGCCGCGTCGCAAATCGTCCGCGTGGGAAACAGTTGCAGCATGATCGCGAGATCCCCGAACTGCAGGTCCAGATCGAGCAGGGCGACCGGCCGGTCTCGCCGGGCGAGCAAGACGGCCAGATTCGAGGCAACAAAGCTCTTCCCCACCCCCCCTTTCGAACTGAGGACCGTGACAATCTTGTTGCCGTCGGACTTCTCGGAGGAGTGCCCGTTCGTCGAGCGCGTGCGCAATTGGCGCGACACATCTTCGGAGTGCGCGACGGCCTTCATAAGCTGTGCCGGCGTAAACGAGATGGGCAACACGTCACGAACGCCCGCCCGCAACGCGTCCTGCAGGGAGTCCGGAGTCAGGCGTTCGGCTACCAGGACGACGCTCACTTCCGGCGCCGTGATCTGAATCCGCCCGGCGAGCGCAAGACCCCCATCCACCCTGAGTCCCGGACCCAGAACGACGACGGCCAAATCCTGCCGCCCCTTTGCCAGGAGTTCATCGAACTCAGGGATCCGGCCCAACTCCAACACGTCGGACGTGGACGCCAACTGCTCGATTACCCGAGCGCGGAACGCACGGTCCGGATCAACGACAACAACCATCTCTTCTCCTCTCAGCGGAACAGGTTGGCCTTGGATCGGCCGGAGGTCTTCGCCGCGTCCTGTCCCTTGGGCAGCAGCGTGAAGTAGATCTGGCCCTCCATGACCGCGTACGCGATTCGCTCGGCGTCCGCAGGGCTCACAGCCAGCGTCAGCATGACCTGGCTCTGCGCAGCGTCTGCCTTCGCATCCTTGTCGGTAGTTGCGGCGGCTCCGGCGACATCGCTTCCGACCGCAAGCACCTGCACGTCCTGGAGCAAGAAGTGCACCACCGTTACCGGCAATGCGGCAGAAGACGCCGCGCTCGAACGATCCAAGAGCGACGAGCTCAGGCGAGCCGCCTGGGCACCGGTCACGTCGATCTTCGCGATGACCGACACGTGGTCGCCCGGCTGCACGAATCCGCCAACGGCCGGCGGGATGTCGGTCTGCACCGTGACGGCCTGGCGGCCGGCGGGAATCGGAAGAAGCCCCGATGCCTCGGCCACAGCCGCGAACCTAGCTGCGACGATCTGCTCTCCCTTGAGAATGGTCACCGTCGCCACCTGTCCACGGATCTGCTCGAGAGTCGTAATCGCTCCCTCAGCAAGGACCTTCCGAGGAATCGATGTCTTCGCAATCAAGCCCTGCGACAACGCCGAATCCGCCGACGTATCTGCCGGGATGTTGTCTTTGGCGACGAAGGCCGTCACCGATTCCACCCCGGCAAAGGCCTTGGTTTCCAGCCCGCGCATATACGAGATGAGCGCCATCGTCGCCAGCGCGGCAAGCAGCACCGCAAGGACGAGCGCCGCGGTTCGCTTGTGGATCGAAATTGCAGACACAGCCGGCCTCCCTTTGTATCGGTCACAGACAGCGCACTGCGGCGGAAACAGGGTCGTGGTCCACGGCGCAAATGCGAGCCCCGTAGACGCCTGTGTCTCGCCCGGTCGCGGTGCAGCAGTTTCCCGTCACCGTGACCTTGGTGAATTCGAAGTCGAAGTAGCGAAGGGCCTCAGGTCCGGTCACTCGGAAGTTGCGCAACTTCACACCGAGAAATGCGAACACCCTGTAGCGAACATTTCCCCCCTGAGACACGGCGGTATCGAATACCACGACCGTGAACGGTTCACCTGAGTCGCGCAGCGTGCTCAGGGTGCTTGAGATGCTTCCACCGGAGGACCCGGTGTCCGCCTGACACGAATCGCCGGAAGCCCCGTCGGCGTTGCAGTCGTTTACTCCGACCGTTCCCGGATACCCATTGAGCAGCCAGCTAACGAGGTCCGAGTTCGAGTTGGAACCGCCGTCGAAGTCCATGAACCCCCAGTTCCCCGGAGATCCCGTCCCGCAAGCCGTCGGCTGGTCCTTCGTGTACATGATGCGGTGAACCCCGGCGGACGGATGGATCCCGAGATCGAGGCCGAGCTTCAGGTATCCCTGCACGTGGGCGTTCTGCAGGCAGATGCCGATCGGCCGCAGCCCCTCGACCTCGCTGAGCAGTCCCCACTCCGCGGCGGACATGGAATACGCCGACTGCTGATCCAGCCCGAGAACGCCGCCGAAGCGAACGGCCGCAGGCTTCCGCGCCTCGACCGTGACGTAGCCGCTTAAGCCCAGCGCGTCCGACGTCACATTGCAGTCGATCGGCTGCACGTCGCTCCCGGCATTCGCGACTAGCAGGTCATTCCAGTTCTGACACGCGGCGGCAGGACCCAGCAGTGCAGCCGTCCGAGCCTCTTGCAGTGCGGTGGCGTCGGTCGCGGTGATGATGTTGCGACGAGTCTGCCACAAGTTGCCGGCGTCAACGCTCAGCGTTAGCGCCGCCATGAGCCCCACGAGCGAAACGGCGGTAACGACCGCGCTGATTCCACGTTCTTCTTGCCCGACGCGACGAATTCGCATGACCCGCCGCCTCCCCTCATGACTCACTCGCATCTGAATTCACCATCCCCGGTCACCGTCACTGCCGGCGACTTCCACACCGGAATTTGAATCAAGGCTCGGTACTGAACCGACACCCGCACGGTCTGCCCCGTTCGCAGATTGCACGGCTGAAACGCTCCGGATCCCGTCGGCGTGATCGCCACGCATCCCTGACCCACGGCCAGGGCACCGGGGCAGCCGACCTGGATCGCCGAGCCGTCCACAATGCTTACGGAGTCGCGAACTCGTGTGACGATGTCGTCCACAGTCGCCTGCGGCAGCGAGCCGGTACGCGCGCCCTCGCGAGCCGCAGCCTGAACGCCTTGGTACTGGTTGAACGCGATCCCGAACTGGATCGTGCCGAAGAGAATCATGAACAACAGCGATGCAACAATCGCGAACTCCACCGCTGATGCTCCTCGTTCTCCGCGGAACGACCGTTCGTCCATCACGTTCTCCTTTCCCACAGTCAGCGATACTCCGGACGGCTTCGGGCGGGCATCCCCGCCCGAAGCCGCTCCCGGCGGGCTAGGACCCGCAGCCGTTCGTCTTGGTTCTGATCGCTTCCGCCGTGCAATTGAACGTCGAGCTGGCCTGCTGGCCTAGGGTCATAACCGCGACGATGATGACCGCGGCGATCAGTGCCACCATCACGCCGTACTCCACGGCCGTCGCCCCACGGTCACTCTTGACCTGAAGGCGAGTTGCGAGCCACGTCCCCGTGAAGCGCGCCAAGCGAATAATGCGCATGCTTTTCACCTCCTTCTTAACTCCATCACGGCCACGCAGCTCAGGCGTTCGCGCCTCAGCACTTGGTGGCTCCCTTGTCTCCGATAGAAGTCGCTGTGCAATCGAAGGTCGACTCAGCACGGTTCCCCAACGCCACGACACCCAAGATGATGACCACTGCGATGAAGACGAGCATGATCGCGTACTCCACCGCGGCCGCCGCGCGCTCGCTTCGCAAGTTGCATCGACCGACAACCCACGGCCCCAACATGCGCAGGCTTCGAATCGTCAACATGAGGGCCTCCGGTAGGGAGCGATCACTGGATTGGTCATGTGGCCACGATACGGACGCCGCATTTCCTCGTCATGAGGCCTGCGCCCCGAATCGAATCGTCGATCGTCCTCAGTCAACCGGGACGAATGTCCTATTCACTTGGCGCCGATATGTATGCACAATCCATTGCTAGACATTGGTGCGCACTCGGAAGACCACCGTCGATCGGCCAACCTGCCGTCGACCTGCGCCCACATAGTGGAGGCGAGAAGACATGTCACAGGCTGCCAACTCCGCGGGCCACGCGCCCGCCGCGCCGCGCACGGTCGCCGGACTCATTGATGACCTGCAGGATCAGGACGTCGCCCTCGCGCGCGAGCTGATTCCCATCCCGACCCATTTCGAGCCGCTCGACCACGCGCTCGGCGGAGGACTTCGCGCAGGAGAACTGATGGTCGTCGGAGGACCTCCGGGTGTCGGCAAGACCATCGCAACGCTGCAATGGGCCCGCTCGATCGCAATGGCCGGCGGCACGGCGATTTACGCTTGCTACGAACACGACGAAACCGCGCTGCTTACGCGACTTATCGCGCTGGAACTCGGCGAGTTGCCTCGCTACGACGGCGACGAACACATCGAGCGTTTGCGGGAGGGGTTCCGCGACGTCGCAGAGGGACGTGCGCGCCTCGCCGACGTCCTGACGCGCGAGGAGTTCGTTCGCCGCGCCTACGGCCGAGTCCGAGAGTATGCCGAGCGGCTGTGGCTCGTTCGGTGCTCCAGCGTGCGCACCGGCGTGCCGGCCCTCGAAGAGATGGTTGAGCAGCGCAAAGACGACGTCACGGTCCTATTTGTCGATTACTTACAGAAAGTGGCGCTTCACCCGGAGTCCGCCGACGACGCCGAGAAAGCCACCCGCGTGGTGGAGGCGCTGAAGGAACTCGCCCTCAGCCACCGGATTCCCGTGGTGGCCGTGGTGGCCGGCGACCGAGACGGGCTGTCCGCTCGCCGTGTCCGACTGAACCACCTCAGCTCATCGGCCGCGCTCGCGTACGAGGCCGACGTCGCGATCATCCTGAACGACAAGACCAGCGCCGTGTCCAAAGTCCACCTCGCATACGACACCGTTCGGGCGAAGACGTTCAGGGACTACACCGTATTCTCGATCGAGAAGAACCGGGGCGGACCTGCCACGCTGGACCTGGAATTCCGCAAGGACTTCGTCTACTTCCGCTTCAACCCGTCCGGAGGTCTGGTCGCAGAGCGGCTCGTGGATGAACGGTACGCGGAGTAGCGGAACTGCTCTCTCAGCCGGTTCCCACCGCAACCAAGCCCCGCCGGTACGCCTCGGCGACTGCCTGGGCTGCAGTCTGAACCTCCAGCTTCGCGTAGATGTTCGTGAGGTGGTTCTTCACGGTCTTCAGCGAAACGAACAGCCGCGTACCTACCTCGGCCGGCCGGGCACCGGAAGCCAGCAAGTGCAGGATTTCCAGCTCGCGCCCGGTGAGCGCGGTGCCCGACCCGCGTGAACCGGCGAGATCGATCACTCGCCGCGCAATCGCCGGACTGAGGTAGGAGTTCCCCTCCGCAACGGTTTGCAACGCGAGGATCAGCTCAGCAGTGGACGCCGTCTTCAAGATGTACCCGTCGGCGCCGAGGCTAATGGCTCGGGAGATGCTGGCGTCGTCGTCGTGCATCGTGAGGAACAGGATCCGCACTCCGGGGGACGACGCGCGAAATCTCTGAGCGACGTCAAGGCCGCTGCCTCCGGGAATAGCGATGTCCAGCAGGATCACGTCCGGCTTCACCTTCAGGGCCTCGTGAACGGCTTCATCTCCTCGCGATGCCTCGCCTGCGACTTCGAACCCATCCTCCGCACCTATGGTCTTCACCAGACTCTGACGCAGCAAGGTGTGATCTTCAACCACAAGGACGCGAGTCATGGCCTTCATCTCCCCATCGCACGCCGTCATGCCGCACCAACGCTTTGAATAGAGCACAAGACCTCGACTCGGGTCCCGCCTCCCTGCACTCCGGACACCGAGATGCCGGCGCCGATTCGCGCCGCGCGCTCCCGCATCGCCGTCAACCCGAGACCGTTCCCCATCCCGGCACCATCCGGCATCCCGACCCCGTTGTCTTCGACCGCGAGACGAAGCCTCTCGCCGCTCGCCGAAAGGACCACGCGAATCCGGGTCGCCCGGGCGTGACGCAATGCGTTCGACACCCCCTCCTGCGCGATGCGAAACACCTCCGCCTCGACCTCGGGACGAACATGCACCGGACCGACGGCATCGAACAGGATTTCAGGGCCGCCGATTCCGCGCAGATCGCGCAGGTATGCGCCCAACGACCGCGCAAGTCCGTCCGTCGACACCGGCGAACGCAAACCCCCAATCATCCCCCGCACATCCTCACCGGCTCGATCCACCACGCGAGATAGCCGGTTGATCGCCGACCGAACATCTTCGTCGGCGATGCCTCCGTACCGCGACATGAAGTCCAACTCAAGGCGGAGATGCGTAAGCGCCTGTGCGACACCGTCGTGCAGCTCGCGCGCCAGCCGTCGTCTTTCCTCGTCGATCGACAGTTCCCGTACGCGCCCGAACAACTGAGCGTTCTCGATCGCAACGGCGGTTTCGTCGGCCAGTTGTTGCACGAACATGCGATTCCGCTCGTGGTGAGCCTCGTCCGGACAAGCACACACGATGACCCCCAGCAGGACTCCATCACGACGCAGAGGAGCAAAGACATAGCAGTCGTGCGCACCGAGCGACTCGGTCCGCTCCGGCGGCAACGCCGCTCCCGGGATGAATCCCGCCGCGTGCCACTGAAGCGGCTGAAGGGACATCGTCTCCGCCCAGCCGGCGAGTACCTCCGGGCGCGGGAAGCCAAATGAGGACGCGATGCCGAAGTTACCTGCGTCACTGATCGCGATGAGGCCGGCCGGCGCGCGCAGCACCTCGCGCACCTCGGACATGACCGCCGAAGCGATCGCCCCTACCTCGAGACTCTCCGGAACGGCGCGCGCAATCCGGTAGAGGGTGGACAGAACGCGGTTGGCCTCGGCGAGCGTCTCCATCCCCTCAGGGTCCGACGCGCGACGAACGCTGCGCGCCAGTCCGCCGGCCAGACCCCCCAGCACGAACGCGACGCACCAGGCCGCCGCTTCGTATGCGTGCAGCGACCGGGCAAAGACCTGCGAGCCGATGTCGTACATGGCTCCCGACGCTGCCAGAGCACCGGCGAAGGCACCGCCCGCAACGCCGTACGACACTCCCGCTCCGATGACGGCGACAAGAGCGAACGGCGCATAGTTGCTCGCAAGGCCACCGGTCAGCCCGACCAGGATCCCGCCGATCACGACGTCGGCCGCAGAGGCTGCGCGCGCCGGTCGGATGAAGATCCGCAACGCCACGTACGCAAACGCGACGGCGAGAATCGTTCCCCGCCAGCGCCCCGCGCTGCTCGAGGTCAATTCCAAGACGGCGGCCAGCGCGACGGCGCCGATGCGCGCGGCGTCCAACGCCCAGGGCGGACGCGACCGGCGCTGAATCGACTCGGCCGGAGCCTCCTCCACCCCAAGCGCGCGCCGGATCATTCCACGCACTTCGGACGGCAAGTACGGACGGATCAGCACGCCGACAACGCCGTCGGGCGGCGACTCCGCGTCTCCCGGCCCTTGTCGGACGCCGATCACTTTGGTCGCTCCCGGCACCGCGGGCGCGTCCCTCCGGTCCAGATCTACCAAAAGGACATCGGGCGGGGATGTCGCACCGGTACCGGCCCCCTCGAGCACCTCTTCGACGACGGCCCTGGGGAACAGCCGCTGAACAAGGAATGCAAGATACGGATCGGGATCGGCAATCATGATTCGAAAGGAACCGGGCGAAAGAGGCGCTACGGGCGCGCGGGTGGCGAGCAGTTCTACTCCAGCCGACTCGTGCACGGACACCGTCCCTCCAGAAGTCGGTCAACCGCCTGCGCCGCGACCCTAAGCGTCCTTCGAAACGAGTTCGGCGCCTCAGAGGCCGCGAGCGACTTCGATATCACACGTCAACCATGGTCGCCCACGCGGCATCTCCGGCCAATAGCACGAAACTATCAATAGGTATCCGGCCCGTCGTCGTCACGACACCTGTGCATTTGCGCGATGCGCAAGCGCAGAAGGAGGTTTTGCGGAGTTCGGCTAACGGACTTCGGCGCGCGCACCACTCGGGTCAATCCGTGCAACCCGGACATCCCATCCCGGCTGCACGATCGAACGCGCGAACTCGGCGGCAGCGTCGGCCGCGGCTTCCTCAACGAAGGCGGCCACGCTGGGTCCGGCACCGGACAGAAAAGCCGCAATCCCCCGATCTCGCAGCGCGCGCACGACCGCCGCTGTGGCGGGCATCAGTTCAAACCTGCTCGGTTGATGCAAGACGTCCTCGGTTGCAGCAAGCAACACATCGGTCGACCCCGTGGCGAGCGCCGCAACGAGCACGCCGGTGTGCGCCAAGCCTGCTACGGCGTCGGCGCGCGAGACTCTCGGCGACAGTGCCGCGCGCGCAGCCTCCGTCGACATCGCCTCGGACGCCACACACATCAACACTCGCAGCCCCGCCGGAGGATCGATTCGAACCGTCTGAAGACCCGCCGTCGCGGTGACCCCGCCGAACAAGCATGGCGCGACGTTGTCGGCGTGGCCCTCGATCGCGACCGCAAACCGGAGCAGATCCTGATCGCTGAGGGCGATGTCGCACAGAACTCGTCCCGCCACCAGTCCCCCGATGATTGCCGCCGCGCTCGAGCCGAGCCCCCGGCCGAACGGGATCGCGATCCGCTGATGAATGCGGACAAACGGCACCTCGCCGGTCACCGATGCGATCGCTTGAGCAACAAGGTTGGATCCGTCGGTCGGCACCGCCTGCGCCCCGGGGCCTTCAGCGGAGATCAACAGCGCCGGCGCGCGCTCGACGATGATCTCGTTGTGCCGGTCGAGCGCGAGTCCCAGACAGTCAAACCCGGGGCCTAGGTTCGCAACCGTCGCGGATACGCGCACCGCGACAGCGTCGGTCACAATCCCAACTCCCGCGCGGCGATGTCGGGGTCGGGAGGAATGACGATCGGCTCGGGAGCCCCTGCGATCGCCCAGTCGGGGTCCTTGAGTCCGTGGCCCGTGAGCACGCAGACAACGGTCGTGTCGGGCGCGATCAATCCTTCGTCGGAAAGGTGCAACAGGCCGGCCACCGACGCGGCCGAAGCCATCTCCACGAAGACACCCTCACGCGCGAGCATCCGGTAAGCCACCAGGATGTCGCGGTCACTCACCGCGCGGATCGCGCCCTCAGAATCCCGCGACGCCTCGAGCGCCTGCTGCCAGGACGCGGGATTGCCGATGCGAATCGCGGTCGCAATCGTCGAGGGCTTCTCAACGGGATGACCGAGCACGATCGGCGCGGCACCGGCGGCCTGGAAACCGAACATCCTCGGCAGAAAGGTGATGTCGCCGGCGTCGCGCGCCTCGCGGTACCCGCGCCAGTACGCCGTGATGTTCCCGGCGTTGCCGACCGGCATGACGTGATAATCGGGCGCGCGCCCCAGCGAATCGCAGACCTCGAATGCCCCGGTCTTTTGGCCTTCGATCCGGAAAGGATTGACCGAGTTCACCAGCGTGACCGGATACCGCTCGACCAGATCGCGCGCCATGTTCAGCGCTTCGTCGAAGTTCCCGGCGACCTGCAACAGGCGCGCGCCGTGCACCAGCGCTTGGGCCAGCTTCCCGAGAGCGATCTTCCCCTCGGGCACCAGCACCACGCAATCGATCCCGGCCTTCGCTGCATACGCCGCGGCGCTCGCCGAGGTGTTCCCCGTCGAGGCGCAGATCACAGCCCTCGCGCCCTCTTCGAGCGCCTTGCTGATCGCCACCGTCATTCCGCGGTCCTTGAAGGACCCGGTCGGGTTCGCACCCTCGTACTTCAAGTAGACGCGCGCGCCGGTGCGCTCGGAAAGCGGACCCGACAAGATCAGCGGCGTACCCCCCTCGCAAAGGGTGACCACCGGCGTGTGTTCGGACACCGGCAAGCGATCGCGATACTCCTCGATCACGCCCCGCCAGACACGAGACCCCGGCCGGCTCACGCCTCCCCGCCTTCGACGCGCATAACGCTGGTGATCTTAGTGACGTCGTCCAAACCCTTCAGCGTTCCAAGCGTCGCCTGCAAGTCCTTCTCGAGAGCGCGGTGGGTGATCAGCACCAACTGCGCCTGGTCACCGGTCCCTTCCTGCCAAACGCTCTTGATCGACACGTTGTGGTCACCGAAAGCGTGCGCGACCGTTGCAAGGACGCCGGGCCGGTCGGCCACGTTCAACAAGATGTAGTACTGGGAGTACATCGCCTCGATCGGGCGGATCTTCTTGTCGGTGTAGCAGGTGCAACCGACGCCGCGTCCGCCCGAGATGATGTTGCGCGCCACGTCGATGATGTCGCCGACGACGCTCGTGCCCGTCGGCCCCCCGCCGGCGCCGCGCCCGTAGAACATCAACTCACCGACGTTCTCTCCTTCGACGAAGACCGCGTTGAAGTTCTCACGAACGCTCGCAAGGGGGTGGTGGTTCGGGACCATCGCCGGGTGCACGCGCACTGCGATCTCGCCGTCTTGCTGCTCGGCGATCGCCAGCAGTTTCACCGTGTACCCCAGCCGGCGCGCGAATGCGATGTCCTGCGCAGTGATATCGGCGATGCCCTGGCGGTATACGTCACCGGACACCACACGCGCGTTGAACGCGATGCTGGCCAAGATGGCAACCTTCGCGGCAGGGTCGAAGCCCTCGATGTCGGCGCTCGGATCGAGTTCGGTGTAGCCCAAGCGCTCCGCCTCGGCCAGCGCCTCACCGAACTCCAGCTCCTCTTCCTCCATGCGCGTGAGGATGAAGTTGGTCGTCCCGTTGACGATGCCCATCACCTTGCGAATGCGTTCGCCGGCCAGCGACTCCTTCAGCGGGTGGATCAGAGGAATCCCCCCGGCCACCGCCGCTTCGAAATACAAATCGAGGCCCTTCGCGTCGGCGGCCTCAAAAAGCTCCTGCCCGAGCGAAGCGAGCAACTCCTTGTTTGCGGTGATCACGGGTTTGCCGTTGGCAAAGGCCTCAAGGATCAGCGATCGCGCAGGCTCGATTCCGCCCATGACCTCGACGACGATGTCGACGTCGGCCCGGTTGACGACTTCGTGCGCGTCGGTCGTGAACAGCGCCTCGGTCCCGGAAGGGACGTCCCGATCCTTGCTCAAGCTCCGCACGGCGACGGAAACAACCTCGAGATCCGCGCCCACGCGGCGGCGGATGTCCTCAGCGTTTGTCGCCAGCATGCGCAGCGTTGCCGAGCCGACGATCCCGCATCCAAGCTGGCCGATTCTCAGTGTCTTGTTCATCGCCGGCCAATGATACCGGCGCGGAGGCAAGGCTTCCCTCGTGATACGCGGCGGCCGACCTGGGCCTTGGCGGTCGGGCGAGCCCGGGTCTATGCTCGCGTCCCCAACCGGAAAGGCAACCGTGCCCGAAAGACTCAGCGCACTCGACGCACAATTCCTGCACCTGGAGACCCCCTCGGTCCACATGCACGTCGCCGGACTGGCCGTGCTCGACCCATCCTCGCGGCCGCAGGGACCCCCGACGCTGGAGTCGATCGAGCAGGTCGTCCGGGATCGGATCCACCTGGTTCCCCGCTTTCGCCAAAAGATCGTGCCCGTCCCGTTCGGCATCGCGCGCCCGGTCTGGGTCGATGACCCCGAATTCGACCTCGGATTCCACCTGCGGCGCGCGGCTCTGCCTCACCCCGGCGGACGCGCCGAACTCGCGGACTATGTGCAGAGGGTGTGTTCACGACCCCTGGACCACTCGAAATCCCTGTGGGAGATGTACTTGATCGAGGGCCTGCTGGACGGTTTCCTTGGGCTGCTGTGGAAGGTGCATCACGCGATGATCGACGGGATGAGCGGCATCGACATCGCCACCGTCTTGCTCGACTTCACCCCTGAGGGGCGGGCCGTCGAAGCCCAGCCGTGGGCCCCGAAGCCCGAACCCTTGCCGCTTGACCTACTGGTCTCGGCCGTCCGCGAACAGATCGCCAACCCGATTCGCGTGGGAATCGAGACGCTGGAGACCGTGGTGCGCGCGCCGGCCGCCGCGGCCAAGCAAGCGCAGGCACTCGCCGAAGGAGTCGCGTCGATCGTCGCCGCCGGCAACGCGCCGCAGAGCCCTTTCAACCGTCCAGTCGGCCCCAACCGCCGCTTCGCGATGACCGAGGCTCCGGTCTGCGATTTCAAGGAGGTCAAGAACGCGCTCGGCGGCACCGTCAACGACGTTGTCCTCGCGATCGTCGCGGGGTCGCTGCACAAGTTCCTGACTCATCGAGGCATCCCCACCGACGCTTCGACGACCTTTCGCACCATGGTGCCGGTCTCGACGCGCGACGACAGCCACCGAATGGCCCTGGGCAACCGCGTCTCAAACATCTTCGTGGATCTTCCGGTCGGCCCGATGGCTCCCGCCGACCGACTGAAGGCAATCGTCCAGTTCACCAAAGACCTGAAGTCGTCCCATCAGGCCATCGGAGCTTCCGCGCTGATGGACATCGGCACCTGGGCGCCGCCGACGCTACATGCGCTTGCGGCGCGCCTCGCCTCGCGAAGCCGCCTGATCAACCTCGTCGTGTCGAACGTTCCGGGACCGCAGGTTCCTCTGTACCTGGACGGCGCGCGCGTCCTGACGACGTACCCGATGATGCCGCTCGCCGAGCGATGCGCGTTGTCGATCGCATGCACGAGCCTCGGCGACGTCATGGGATTCGGGATCACCACCGATTGGGACACGCTCCCCGACATCGACGTCCTGGCGCGCGGCTTGCAGGAATCCCTGGAAGAGCTGAAGAAAGCGGCGCGCGCCTAGCGAATCTGCGAGGTGCCCAGCCAGCGCTCGATCGCGGCGAGCGTATGCCGGGGGGCTTCGAGTTGCGGGACGTGACCGACGTCGTCGAACACGACGAAGTCCCAGTCCGCGCGAACGCGCGCCACCGCCTCGGCCGCCGCAAGCGGAACCAAGCGATCTTGGCGACCCATAAGCATCAGCGTCGGCGCAACGACGGCGCGCACCGTGCGCAGGAACTCGCGGCGCCGCGCGAGCAGACGAACGAGACTTCGCGATGCTTCCAAGAACGCAGGCGTGGTCCACGGTTGGTCCATCCGTTCGCGCATGATCGCGATCTGCTCGGCGACCACCGCGGGATCGACGCGCCGGTAGTCCACTGTGCACATCTTCAGCCCCTTCATCGCGACGCGCTCCGGACCAACCTTGCGCAAGCGACGCTGCGCCATCGGAATCCCGGCGGCAGGGATCGCAAACGCGGCGAGGAACTGCGCGCCGGCGCGATCGAACACGTGCGAATACCGCGGCGGCAACGCGGGATCAACAAGTACCAGCCCTGCCACCGAATCCGGGTGAGCCGCAGCCTGAAGGATCGAGATCGCGCCGCCCATCGAATTCCCGATGAGCACCACCGGCCGACCGAGCACGGCAAGGACCCGGTTGAGCAAAGCCACGTTGGCCTCGACGGACGCGCTACGCCCTTCCGGCGGCGTGCGACCGAACCCGGCCAAGTCGATCGCGTACACGGTCCCGTGTCGGGCGAGGCCGGGAACGATCGGCAACCAGTTGGCGTGGGAGCCGCCGAGTCCGTGCACCAAGACGAACGGCGTTGCGTCGGGCGGGCCCGGGTACCGCAAGCAGTAGACCCGTCCGCCGGCCTCAATCCAGTTCGATTCCACGAACCTGCTACACGTCCCGCGCGACGAGATCTTCGTATGTCTCGCGACGGATCAACGTGCGGGCTTTGCCGTCGCGTACGGCGATCACGGCCGGACGCGGGAACCGATTGTAGTTCGATGCCATCGAGTACCCGTACGCCCCGGTCGCGAGAATCGCAAGCAAGTCTCCGCGCTTCACTCCGGCCGGAAGTGGGATATCACGAATGAGCACGTCGCCCTGCTCGCAGTGCGAACCTGCGATCGTGACCGCGCGCTCGGCCGGTGCGTCGGCCCGGTTCGCAAGAAGGGCTTCGTAGCGCGCGCCGTATAGCGCGGGCCGGATGTTGTCGCTCATCCCACCGTCCACCGCGACGTAGGTGCGCACCCCCGGAATGTCCTTGACCACGCCGACCCGGTACAGCGTCAGGGTGGAGTTCGCCACCAACCACCGGCCGGGCTCAACAGCCAAGCGCGGCACGGGCAGGCCGTGGCGGGTCACCTCTTCCTCCAACTTGGCGCGCGCCTCCGCAGCGAAGTGGTCCACGCGCGCCGCGAAATCTCCCCGCGTGTAGGCGATCCCCAATCCGCCGCCCAGGTTCAACTCCCGCACGACGTAACCGGCCTGCTCGCGCGCGGCCGCGCAGAACTCAACGAGGATCTCGATCGTCTTTAGAAAAGCCTCGACGCCCGTAATGTTGCTTCCGATGTGGGCGTGGAAGCCGGCAACGTCGATGTTCGCCAGGTCGCGCGACAGCTTCACCGCCTCCAGCGCAGCGCCGCCTTCGATGGACATCCCGAACTTCGAATCCTCCTGGCCGGTCTGGATGTACTCGTGCGTGTGCGCCTCTACGCCCGGAGTCACCCGCAGCAGCACACACGCGCGCGCGCCGGCCTCCGCCGCCAGGCCGTTGATCCGCTCCAGCTCCTCCAACGAATCCGCCACGATCCGGCCGACGCCCTTGTCGATCGCCATCGCCAGCTCGTCGTCGCGCTTGTTGTTGCCGTGGAACACGATCCGATCCGGCGGGAACTCGGCCGCAAGCGCGGTGTGCAACTCACCGCCGGACGAAACGTCCAGACCAAGTCCTTCCTCGGCGACCATGCGCGCCATCGCGACGCACAAGAATGCCTTTCCCGCGTAGTAAACGTCGGCATCGGGATAGGCCTCGAGGTAGGCGCGCGCGCGCTCCCGAAAGGTCTGTTCGCACATGACGAACAGCGGCGTCCCAAACTCCTCGGCCAGATCGACCGTGTCGCATCCGCCGATCTCGAGGTGGCCGTCGGGGCGAAGGCGCGCGCTGGCCGGCAAGACGTCGCGAAGCGTGTGCGGCATGTCGGGAAACCTCCGGTTACATCGACTCCGGCGCCGAGACGCCGAGCAGCGCGAGAACGTTGTGAAGCGAGATCTGCGTGGCGCGCGCCAGATGCAGCCGCGCCTGCGTGAGGGCGGCGTCCTCGGTCACCACGCGGCAGTCGCGATAGAACCCGTGGAACAGCGCCGCGAGTTCCTCGGCAAAGCGGGTCATCCGGTGCGGCGCGCGCAAGCGCGCGGCCACCTGCACGGCTTCTGGCAGCTCGGCGATCTTGCGCAGCAAGTCCAGCTCGCTCTCGTGCTGCAGCTCCTCCAGCGCCACTCCATCGACCGGTTCCGTCTGAACGCCTTGGTCTGCGGCGTGACGCATGATCGAGCAGATGCGCGCGTGTGCGTACTGCACGTAGTAGACCGGGTTCTCTTGCGTCTGGCTGACGGCAAGATCGAGGTCGAAGTTGATCGTCTGGTCGATGCTCGTGCGCACGAGCAAGTATCGCGCGGCATCGACACCGACCTCCTCCAACAACTCGTCGAAGGTCACCGCTTCTCCCGTGCGCTTGGACATCTTGACGGACTCACCGGCGCGCGTGAGATGCACGAACTGGCCCAGCATGAACTCGCAGTGCTCGGGATCCTCGCCCAGCGCGGAAATGCTCGCGCACATCCGGCGCGCGAACCCATGGTGATCGGCGCCGAGCAGGTAGATCATCCGTTGAAACCCGCGACGGAGCTTGTCCAGGAAGTACGCAATATCCGGCGCAACGTAGGTCGGAATCCCTCCGAACGCCTCAGACCGCACCAGCACTCGATCCTTATCATCCCCAAAATCGGTCGTGCGCAACCAGCGCGCGCCGTCCTGCTCGTAGACGTGCCCGAGTTCATTCAGCACCTCGATGATGCGCTGAACCGCGCCCTCGTCGTGCAGGGTCGTCTCACTGAACCAGACATCGAACACGACGCCGAAGCGCTCCAGCGTGGCCCTTTGATGCGCGAGCATCCGTCGGTATCCCTGCTCGCGGAAGAACGCCAAACGATCGGACTCGGGAGCCTCGACGTACCGATCCCCAACCTCGGCGGCAATCTCCGCCGCCAACTCGCCGACGTACGCGCCCCGATACCCTCCCTCCGGAATCGGCCCGGCATCGCGCCCGAAGCGCTCGAGGTAGCGAACGGCGATGGATGCGGCGAACAGGTCAATCTGCCGGCCGAAGTCGTTGACGTAGAACTCACGCTTGACATCCTGGCCGGTCCACTCCAGCAGTCGCGCGAGGGTGTCACCGACGGCCGCCCACCGTCCATGTCCCAAGTGCAGAGGCCCGGTTGGGTTCGCCGACACGAACTCAACCTGGATTCGCTCGGAAGCCGGCAACTTCGAGCGCCCCCAGTCGGGTCCGGCCGACTCGACCTCCCGGACGATGTCGGTCAGCCAAGCATGCGTCAAAGTGATGTTGATGAAGCCGGGACCGGCAACCTCGAACTTCGCGACGTGCTCCCGGCTGTCGTGCTCGATTACCTCCGCGGCCGCGACGATCGCATCGGCGATGTCCCGAGGCTTTCTGCCGGCCTGCCTCGCCACCACCAGTGCGATTCCACTCGACCAGTCCCCGTGCTCCTTGCGCGCGGGACGCTCCATCTCAAACGCCGGCACCTCGAACTCGGGAAGGGAGCCGACCTCTTGGGCGTGCTCGATCGCGCGTCGCAAGAGCGCGGCAAGCTGATACTGAACCACCGCGCTCAGCTCCCCCGAGGAGGCCGTGCCGGCTGTCCGGCCAGCAACCGCTCAACCGTGTCCAGCAGATCCACCGGGTCGAACGGTTTGGTGACGTACGCCGACGCCCCCAATTCGATCCCGCTCGCGACATCGAATTCCTGGGCCCTGGCGGACAAGAAGATGATCGGGATGCGCGCCGTTTCGGGGTCCGCCTTGAGCCTGCGACAGACCTCGCGTCCGTCGATCTTCGGCATCATGACGTCCAACAGGATCAGATCCGGCCGGAAGACACGAACGGCTTCAAGGGCCTCCTCGCCGTCACCCGCCTTGGCGACGTCGTAGCCCTCCAACTCAAGGTTCACCTCGAGCAACTGCTGAATCACTCGGTCGTCATCGACCACAAGCACCCGTGCCAGTCCGATCACCCTCCTCGCGCTGCCACCTATGCTACCCGGCGCGCGCCCGTCCGATTCGCGCCGCTGCGCGGATGGTACGATGCGGACTCTCGCCCCCGTAGCTCAGAGGATAGAGCACCGGCCTCCGGAGCCGGTGGCGCAGGTTCGAGTCCTGCCGGGGGCACCCATCATCTTCGGGAAGTTCACCTCGATCCGGTCGCGCCGAGGCCGATGAACCTCGGCGACGTGGTATCCCCGTATGAATGAGGGCGTCATACGACCCAAAACGTACGGAGAAGTCCGTCGACGGAGCCGTCGCGCGCGTCGCCGCCAACCAGCACGGCCTGCTAACGCGCGCGCAAGCTCTCAAGACCGGGGCGACGCCCGGAATGATCCGATGGCGGCTGCAGGCCGGACGGTGGCAACGAGTTCTCCCCAGCACCTACCTCGTCGCGGGCGCCCCACCGAGCTGGCGACGGCAGGCGATGGCTGCCTGTCTGCATCTCGGGCCTGGCGCCACGCTGTCTTTCCGAGCGGCAGCGACGCTGTGCGGCATGACCGACATCAAGACTCGGCGATTGGAGGTAACGGTGACGAAGCACCGCAACCGCTCGGGCAACCCCCGGATCGTGATCCACATCCCCGAGGATCCAAGCCCACCAGAGGATCTGACTACGATCGACGGGATCCCCGTCACGAAACCCGCTCGCACCTTGCTCGATCTGGCAACAATCGAGTCGGCCGACGTGCTCGAGCAATGCCTGGACGACGCGCTGCGGCGTCGGTTGGTGTCGATAGCGTTTCTCGAGCGATGGCTCGCAGATCCCCAGCGCAAACGACATCGCGGCGCGCGCAGGCTTCAACGACTCGTCGACGAGCGCGCCGCGCGCGGGGTAACCGAGAGTCCCGTTGAGACGAGCGTCCTCCAGTTGATCCGCTCGCGGAGACTGCCGCTGCCGATGCTGCAATACGTCGTCACCGATGCCGGCCGGTTCATCGCTCGGCTCGACTTCGCCTATCCCGATCAACGCGTCGCAATCGAGGTCGACGGATTCAGGCACCACGACACGCGCGCGACCTTCGACGACGAGCGCGCGCGCGGCAACGCCATCGAAGCGCTCGGATGGCGAATCCTGCGCGTCACCGCAGCACACCTGGAACGCGATCCCGACGCGGTAATCGCGTGGATCGCGCGCGCGCTCGAGGGCTGAACACACGCGAGTCAATGACGTGTTGCACCCGCCTCACCGAAAGGGCCGGAGGCTCGTTTAGCATCATCCGAGCCACACGCAACAGCGGTCGAACAAGGACAACCCCCATTGAGTGGTCGCGAACGGCACGCCTGATGAGCGCGAGAGGGACGAACCGGACCCTTGACACCGGTCGCCGCCTTGCGCGCGCACGCGCGCGTCGCTTCTCGCGCGTGTTGTCGTCCGCAATCCTTCTCGCTCTTCTGACCGCGTGCTCACAAAGCCCTCTCGCACCCAGTGCCCCCGGCCGTCACCCTGCGTCCATCCGATGACCTACAACCGGGGGTGGTCACGAAGGGCTCCGCGCGCAGCCCCTCCTAGCTATGGGCGAATGGGCCGACGAGCCCTGTCAAGAAGCCCTCAGACAATGAGACGATGCAAGTGTCTCATCGGTAGTCGGTGGGCTCATCGCGAGCCCGGACGACCCTGGATCCGGGTCCGCAGGAAGGAGCCGGATATGACGCGGCGAATCAGCGCATCGATCGTCGTGCTCGTCGGGCTGGTCTTCATCGTCTTGACGTTTGCCTCCAACTTGTTCACCGTTGGGCCGGCATTCGAGAAGATGACCGACGGGTTTCGTCCCGTGATGCAAACGCAAGATCTGCAGGCGCTACAGCGGGACGTCACGGGCCTCGCCGCAGCCGGGACCGAGTTCGGGACCAAGGTCGTTCCCGCGCTCGCCGACCGGCTAAACACGACTCCGGAGGAGTTCTCGACCTTGCTCGGGCAGCAGTTCCCCGACTCGGCCACCGGCGTCGCAGCGATCCCCCAGATCACTGTCCAGTTCAACGGCGTGACCGGGCTCCTGACCGCCGAACAGGGTCGCTTCGAGCGGGCGGACGCCATTCCGACCTCCTCGCTTCCGGCCACAACCGTCCCGTGGAGCCTGCTCTTCGTCGGCATCGTGACCGTGGGCGTCGGGCTGGCGATGTTCACGTTCCGCAATGCGGTCATGGCTGCACTCGTTCTGGGTTCCATCGTCGTGGTCGTGCCGTTGGCGATGTCACTACCATCGAAGGCTCAAGCGGCCGACACGATGAACGACCACCTCCGACCCGTATACACGGCCGAACTGGTGGCCGGAGCGCGGCAATCACTCGGCATCGTGCAAGCGATGGCGACCGACATGCAGACCCGGGTCTTCCCGTTCCTGGAGCAGCAACTCAGGATTGATTCGGTTCAGTTGCAGGCGTTCCTCGGAGGGAACTTCCCCGCACTGGCCGGAGCACTCGGGAACCTGCCTGCGTCCTCAGCCCGATTCCAGAGCACGGTCGGCACCTTCGACACCCAGTTGGCGAACTACGACAAGATCAAGTCCACACAGTTGGTCCCCATCGTGTGGACGGCGATCGCGGGCGGAGTCGTGACGATGCTGGCGAGTGGATGGGCAATCGGCCGGCGCCGCGAAATCGCGCCGGCGCTACCGAGGCGTGAGACCCGAGCAGCCTGACGCGCGCAACGGAATCGCCCGGGGCATCTGCAACCCGGGCGGTTTCGCTTGCGTGGAGACGGCCGTCAGACCGGACAGGCTTGCCCGCACGGGCTGCCGCCACACGGAGTCGATGGAGCCTCAGCCCGGCCTCCGAGACCGGCGATAACCGGAAGCAGGCGCCGGACTTCGGTTGCCCCGCACCCTTCACAGGCGACGTCATCGGCACGCGCGGCGCTGATCAGCAACTCGAAACGGGACCCACAGGAGCGACACTCGTAGTCATAGAGGGGCATGGACCCAGGATACTCGCTCCGGCGCGTGCGTCCCTACGGAGTTCGCAGCCGGACCTACATCGGCTGCTTCACGTCCCGACACCAAAGCGATCGCGACAAGAACCAGCACGATGACCACGACAACGCGCGCGCGCCTCACCTTGTCGAGCCCTTCGTGCCGTCGCCGAACGTATCCGTCGCCGGCTCCCGTGCAATTCGCGACATAGCAATCATTCCCTAAGGAATGCTTCGGCATCACGCCGGGGGCGTCAAGAGGCGCAAACAGCCTATGCCGGGTCGCGATCTGTTTGGCGGCCGTTACGCCTAAGAGCCCAAAAGGGCCGAGATCCTCATGGCGCCCCGCCCCAAATTCGCAACAATCTCTTGCCACCGCGGCAATCCCGCGCTCATCGCTGCGACGAGCGCGTCGTCCGGGTGAACCTCGCGTCCGCGGCGCGCGGCGGCGTCCAGCACGCTCCCCGCGTCCGCAACCAATCCCGACCCTTCAGCGGCGCACGCCGCGACCCCGATCGCAGCGGAATCCTCGGCGACGACCAGGATCGGCCGACCGAGCGCGGCGGCCAGGGTCTCGAGCCACAACTCAGACTGGGTCATTCCGCCACATACACGAACAGGCCCGATTCCGACCGTCTCAGCATCGACCCACGAAAGCGCTTCGGCGGCAGCCCACGCCGCGGCTTCGATTCCCGCGCGCGCCAGTCCGGCACGCCCCGCGCCGAACATCCCCGGCGGCAGTCCGAAGACGAAGCCTCCACTGTGCAGCAACGGCATGTCGGCGAAGTCCTGCGGAACAGTCCCCAGATGAGCGATCACCGCTGTCGGCTGTGCGGCGCGCGCCAGATCATCGAGTTCGAAAACTTCGACCCCGAGGGTCTCCGCCAGCCACTCCCAGACGAAACCCGACTCACCGGTATTCGACTCGACGACCCCGAAGCCCGGTCGCAGGTGACGACTCGACCACAGCCTCGCAGAGCGCGGACCCGGATTCGCCACGACCCTGGCAACCGGCATCGACGTTCCCGCGATGATCGCCGTCTCGCCCTCCCGCCAGGCCCCGCTCCCGGCGAGGGCCGCGTGAGTATCCCCAGCGCCGGCACAGACTGGGACTCCCTCCAAACCCAGTTCGCGCGCGAACTCACCGTGGGCTGGGCCCAGGACGGTACCTGCGGCGAGAACACGAGCGAGCCGATCCGAAGGAAAGCTCACCAAGGACAGCATCTGATCCGACCATCCCCCGGCCGCGATGTCGAACAGTCCGTTCGCCGACGCCGACGAAAAGTCCATCGCCGGCTCCACTCCAAACAGCGACAGCATCCAACCCTCGATGCTGGTGGCGACGGAAGCTGCCGCGAGCACCTCGGGCTGATTCGCGGCGAACCAACGCAACCTTGCCGACCACGACAAGATCGGAGGGAGCTGACCCGTCACCGCATGAATGAGGTCACGGTCCCGGCGCAACAACTCGACGGCTTCGCCAACCCCGCGCGCATCCCGGTTCGGCCCCAGATACAAAGCCGCGCCGGCGGCGTCGAGCAAGGCACAAGACGGACGCATTGCGGCGGCGGTCATCGCCGCGATCCTCATTCCCGCCGGAGCGTCGGTTCTTGCCGCCGAGATCGCGGCGGCGATAGCGTCACGAAGTTCGCCGGGTTCGTACTCCAGACCCGCGGCAACACCCTCGGCCGCGCGCGCGCGAATTCGTACTCCTCGGCGCGCGACGATCAAACCGTCGGTCGAAACCAGGCACGCCCGAACGCTCCCCGTCCCGAGGTCGAGCGCGCACACCGTATCCATCGGCGATCCCTCCGCCGTTAGGGATGCGAGGTTAACTGCAGGGTGTAGTCGGAGACGTATGTTGCGCTGCTCGACTGCGCCTCCGTGTGATTGATCTCCTTGACCCACGTTCCAAGTGACGGCGCAATCCAGCGCGTCGAATGGACGCTGCCCGTCTGGTCCCCCGAGAACTTGATGTTGTACTCGACAACGTAGGTCTCGAACTTCCCCGCAGGCAATGAGAGCGTCTCCTTACGCCTGACGGAGGCGGTGAGTGTGTCCGTTCGACTGCTCGCTTTGGAAACAACCTTCCACGTCTGGCCCACCTTCAACGGGGCCTTCACGCGGAGCGAAGGAGGCGACATCGTATCCTCGGAGTTCTGGCGAACTCCCATGCACGTCACCGACGCCGCCGAATCGGTCAGGTAGACACCGTCCGAACGAAATGAGTAGATGTGGCGCTCCTGGCGACTACCGGAGAACGTCCAGTCAAACACCATGTCATTTGGATGGGCAGAATCCAACCGGCGCGAGACGACACTCACCGGATCATTGATGTCCCATTCGCACGCCGAAAACGCACCGAACGACACCTTGTCGTGGCCCTGTGCAGCGTACTTCCACACGCCTTGCGGGGGTATGGTCAACCCGCCGACGACGGCCGGGGCAGGACTCCCCGACGCCGCCGATCTCACAGGCGCGGCAGCCTGCGATTCCCCCGGGGCTGGAGATCCACTGGGAGCCGCGACTGAACCCTTCGAGTTGCCGGGAACGGTCGAGTCCTGAACAACGCCGAACTGACCACCCTTCGAGAACGCAGGGCCTCCGCGCCGAGTCCACCACCCGTAAGCCGCGAACCCCGACAGCAACAGCGCCGCGATAGTCAGGCCTGCAACTACCTTGCGCGGCAGCGCGCGCTTTCCGGTTTCCGGCTGAACGACCAGCGCCGGAACCGGCGGCAGCGCGTCCCCTGTTCGTCGCGGTGGAGCTTTGCGCTTCCAGTCCCGGAAGGCCATCACCAACAACTCGCCGACCGAGTATCCGCTCACCTCGGCCACCGCCTGAATCCTGCGCTTCTCTTCGGGCGTCAGAGGGACGAGCACTTTCTCCAAAGTCGCCGGCCGCTGCTCGACGACTCGCGTCGCCGCCGGCTCCGCGGCGTCGTCGCCCGCTTCGGCGTCCCCTCCAAGGTAGGAGGCTTGGATCACCTCCGAACTGGACAGCAGCTCGGCCGAGTTCCCACTCGCAACGATCTCCCCACTCTCGAGGACGTAGGCGCGATCCGACAACGCGAGCGCTTCCGTAACCTGCTGCTCGACCAGAAGGATGGTCGTCCCCATCGCTCGAACATCGTGCAACGTACGGAACAACTGCTGGATGATGATCGGCGCCAAGCCTTGGGACATCTCGTCGATCAGCAAGAGCTTGGGCTTGGCGACCAACGCTCTGGCGATGGCAAGTTGTTGCTGCTCCCCTCCCGACAGGGTCCCCGACCGCTGATCGGATCGCTCCCTCAGGATGGGGAAGATCTCGGTGATCTCATCGATCCGCCGATCCATCGATCCGTCTTCGACCGTCCAGCAACCCATCTCTAGGTTCTCGCGAACAGTCAGGTCCGCGAACATTCCCCGGCCTTCAGGAACCAACGCCATTCCCAGGCGCGCGCATCGATCCGGCAGGCGTCCGGTGACATCCGAGCCGGCGAACACGACCGTGCCCCCGGAGGGCCGGAGCGCACCAACGATCGCGCGCAACGTCGTAGTCTTGCCGGCGCCGTTGGGCCCGAGAACCGCGACGATCTCCCCTTCAGCAACGTCTAAGTCGATGCCGTGAAGCACCTCGATCGCGCCGTAGCCCGCGCGCAGGTCACGAACCGAGAGCAACCGGCTCCTCCTCGCTCGCGCCGAGATACGCGGTGATGACCTCGGGGTTGTTACGCACTTCCTGCGGACTGCCCTTCGCAAGAAGTTTCCCAGCGTTCAAGACGTAAACGAAGTCCGAGATTCCCATCACGAGTTTCATGTCGTGCTCGATCACGAGCAGGGCCACATTGAACTCACGACGGATCTGACCGAGCAAATCCATTACGCCCTGCTTCGCGGAGCGCGACACACCGGCCAGAGGTTCATCGAGCAGGAGCAGGCGCGGCTGCGACGCGAGCGCGCGCGCCAACTCCACCGTCCGCTGCTCTCCCAACGCCAGCGACTTCGCCGGCAACTCCCGGTACCTCCATAGATCAAGGAACTCCAGAATCCTGCGAACTTCCGCGCGCGTTGAACGTTCCTCGTTCCGACTCGACGGCAGCAGCAGTCCATCGGCGACAAGTCCATGCCGAGTGCGCGCGTGAGTGCCGACGAGGACGTTCTCCTCGACAGTCAACCCCGCGAACAACTGCACTGTCTGGAACGTACGGGCCATGCCGAGCCGGGCCCGTTCGTGGGGAGGCAGTTCCGTGACGTCGGCGTCGCCGAGCAGCACGGTCCCCGCATCCGGCGTCAGCAATCCGGTAATGCAGTTGAAACAGGTGGTCTTTCCGGCGCCGTTGGGTCCTATCAGGCCGACGGTCTCTTGCTCGTGCACCTCCAATGCAACCGCATCGAGCGCGCGCAACCCTCGGAAGTTGATCTCCAGTCCAACGGCACGCAGGATCGACATGCTCAGCGTCCCTCGAGCACCGGCGCCGGCGCATCCGGCGCTCCGCGGCGCCGCAGGATCCAACGCACGACGGCATCTTCCTGCTGTCGCATCTGGCCGACAATCCCTTCCGGAGCGACGGCAAGCTGAACGAGCAACAGGGTCGACAGAATCACCAGCAGAATGTTGCCCGGCAAGATCCCACTGAGCGCCTTCGGCATGATGTTCAGGAGCATTCCGGCCAGGAGCGCCCCGGCCACCGAGCCGACGCCGGCAATAATCGTGATGGTCACGAACGTGATCGACTGGAATACGTCAAAAGACGAACTGTTGACAGACAGCGTCGCATGGCCAAACAACGCCCCCCCGACGCCCGCGAAGAACGCGCTGAGCGCAAAGGCCATCATCTTGTAGCGGGCGAGCGACACCCCACTCGCTGCCGCCGCGACCTCGCCATCGCGAATCGCCGCGAACGCCCGTCCGGTCTTGCCCCGGCGCACGTTCACGGTGAAGACGATCAGGAGTACAAGCACCGCCAGAGCAAGGAAATAGAAGCTCCGGTCACCGGCAAAGTCCAGCCCGAACATCTTCGGACGCTCGAAGGACACTCCCGAGATACCTCCGGTAATCGTGCTGTTGCCGAATATCGTCGCCTGCACCGCCGCGCCGAACCCCAGCGTCGCAATCGCTAGGTACAACCCCCGCAACCGCAGCGCCGGCACGCCCGCGAGCAACCCGATCGGAACGGCCGCAAGGCCCGACAAAGGAAGCGCGATGAGGAACGGCACGTTCGCGTCACCGGTCAATCTCGCCGACGCATACGCACCGAATCCAACAAACGTCGCCTGACACAAAGAGATCTGCCCGACAAGCCCGGTAAGAACCACGATCGACAGCGCCACAATGGATGTAGTAACGGCCGACACCAGCACGAAGGACCAATACGCCGGGAGAACAAAAGGCAGCACGATCGCGAGAAACCCCGCAGCCCCCCACGCGCCCAAGCGAATTCGCCGGCGCAACTCCGCTTCGCTCATGCCTCGTTTCCTCGCGCTATCAGACTCGTCTCACTACGCAACATCAGGATCCCCACGATAAGCAGAAAGGAAACAACCGGTGGGATTACCTGCGCGTGCGGACGGAGAATCTCCAGGGATGCGGGAACCGTAGTCAAAAGGCCGAGCACGATACCGCCGACAAACGTGGCAGGCAGCGAAACCAGGCGCCCCAAGAGCGCGGCGGCAAACGCTTGGATGACCAACAACGTCAGCGAGAAAGCGTCCGCGGCCGGGGTGGAGATCAGGATCCCCGCGATGCCGGCAAGCACCGAGCCCAGCACCCATGCGACGACCGTGATTCGCGTCACGTTGATCCCCTGCAAAGCCGCGGCGTCCTGATCCGAGCTGACCGCGCGGATTCCGACACCGAGCTTCGTGTACCGGAAGAAGGCCGAGAGTCCACCCACGAGGCCCAGGGTAATGACGATGATCCCCACCTGGTCATACCCGAGCACGAACCCGATGATCTTGACGCCACCGGACGGGAACAGACTCGGAACAATGCGCGGCCGAATCCCCCAGATCGCTGTGGCAAGATTCTGCAATAAGGCGAGAAGCCCGAGCATGAAGATCGCGCGCGTAAGTCTCGGCGCGCGACGCAACGGACGCAAACCGTACGCGACCGCAACCCCAAGAGCCGCGGAAAAGACGAGGGCGACCGGCGCGGCGAGCAGGGTAGGGATCGCTTGGCGCGTGAGCGAACTGAACAGGAACGCGGCCACCATCCCCATCGCTCCGTGGGCGAAGTTCAGCACACCGGTTGCCTTGTAGACAATGACCACACCCAGCGCCGTCAACGCATAGATGCTCCCGGTCGCCAAACCGAGGATGAGGACGGGACCTATCGACCTCATGGCCTCAACCGACCGAATCCACAATGATCACGCACAGAGATGACCGAGTTCCTAACGCTCCAGGTAGTACCAATCGGTGCTCACCACCTGAGCTCGAGCATCCTTGATGACCGCCCACTTGCACGCACGCACGGTTTCGTGGTTCCCGGGACGAAGGGTGTAGGGCGGGATGACGTGGTCGTCGTAGTTGGTAAGACCGTCCATCGCGTCGATGAGCCTGCGACGGGTCACGTTGTCGCCCAGTTTCGCAAGGACATCGGTAAACACCCACGCCGGGTGGTAGCCGTTGTTCGCCAACTCTAGACGCTGCTCGCCCGGGTAGTACCGCTGCATATCCTCTCGGAACTGCTTCATGATCGGGTAGGAGCCACGCACCGGCTGAGAGTAGAAGGGGACCATCATCCCCTCGACCTGGGCGCCGCCGTAGCGAATAACCTCCTCGTCGTACCCCACAACTCCGACGAGCTTCGGATTCCACCCCTGCTGGCTGGCAGCCTGGAGGAAACGGATCGTCGAAGCCGTGTCCAGCAGCAAAGAAACGTTGTCGACACCTTCGCCGCGCATTCGGATGACGGTCGGCGTGAAGTTGGGATTGACGACCGGCGCAGTCTCCACCGTGTAGTCCTTGACGCCCATCTTCTTCCATTGCGCCACGACCCCGTCGCCCATCTCAATCAGCAACTCGTGATCGAGTTGAATGACGGCCGGCTTTACCGCGGCCATGTCCTGCGCGACGTACTTGCCGACCAGCCGCCCCATCGATCCCATCGTGAGACGCAGCGGGAACTGATACGGGTTCTTGAAGAACTGCTCCCCACCCAGAACGCAACTGCCGATGACCGGGACACCCTTCTTGCGCAGATACTCGACGTTCTGCGCGTCGGTCAGCGGTGCGCACTCAGACACCAGGGCGAAGATCTTGTCATTCTCGACCAACTTGCGCAGCGCCGCGCTTCCGCGACTGGTGTCGGTCCCGTCGTCCTCAACGATCAACTCGATCTTGCGCCCGTTGACGCCTCCGGCCGCGTTGACATGCTGAATCCACGCGGACAAGCCGCGCAGAATCGGCGTTTGGTCGGCGAGCCCGCTCTGAGTAATCACCGCGCCGATCTTGATCGTTCCCTTCGACACTCCGGTCCGATCCGTGGCGGCAGGAACGTCGGCAGCTCGAACCCCCGTCGCCCCCGGCGAGGTCGGCCCTGCGGCCGGGTCGGCGCCTGTTGACTCCAACGGCTGCAAATCGTCGCCGCCGATCGGCACCTGTCCCACAGACCCGGAACGCTGCGCTTGTCGCAGAGCCGCGACCTCGGTCCGCAGAGAATCCACTGCCCACACATTGACGAGGAGAGAAAAGGCAAGAGCCCCGAAGAAAACCTTGTCGCGGAAACTGAGGCGAGGAGAACGTCTGCTCATGTGTGATCTACTGCCTGCACTCGATCGATACTGTCGAAGAACCACTCGCGTCCCACACCCTGGGTGCGTGGGCGCGACCACCAACCCAGCAAACCGACAATCGCCCAGAACCCGAGCTGCGCAGCCGCAACCGCACCCACAAGGTGTCCGGGCAGCTCGATCGGACGCGCGGCCACGCTGTGGACTTCCACACCGGGCGGCGGCGGCTCGACGAAGGTCTGGACCGGCGTCGGGAAAACGACGGGCTCGAATGGAACGGATGAGTACTGCGGCTCCTCCGGCAGAGAGACGGGCGCACCCACAACGGCCGGCACGGCCCCTGCCGTCGCCACCGCGGAACCGATTCGGAACTCCACAACGCTGCCGTCGGGTGCTTGCACCTTGGCAATCAACCCCTCGGCCCGAGCCACGGCCGCTGTTCCGTCGGGGAGCGCCGTCGAGGTCACTCCCCCGAGAGACGCCGAAATCCCCGCAGCCTTAAGCGGGTCGGTCGCGGACCCGGCCCCGACACCGGGAAGGGCCTGACCGGCAAGATGGACCCCTTTTTCGTCGATCGTGGCCGCCTGACCCGCAAACGTCACGTTGGCGAACTCGATGTGAGGAACCCCCCCAGCACTACCGGCGGTCCCCCCCGCGGTCGCCCGCACCGTCGTGTGCACCGACCCGATGCGAAGGGCTCCGCCGATGACGACGTCGCTCACCACGACGTCGGTGACGGCACTGACCGACTCCCCCGCGGCATCCATCGTCGTGTAGGAAATCACAGTGCCGGTTGAGAGAACACCCTCGGCGTCGAACGAGCCGGCAATGCCGGATGACTGCAGGCGCGGTCCCTCGGCCGCAACAACGTCGCTCACGATCATCCGAGCCATCCCCGGACCGATCGCTTGCTCGGTCACGCTCGTGCGCGCGCGCGGCGTCGCGCCGGGGAACTCCGCGCGAGCATTAAACGGATACGCCGGAACAGGGACGCCCAGCGCAGAAAGCGACTGTATGGCCTGACCCGGATCAACGGCCGACGAGTACCCGCGCGCGTTCGGCCGCGAGTCCAATGACCCCGAGATGTGAGCCACGCTCGCGTCAACGATTGGGAACATAGAGGCGAACCCGGAGTACACAACCTTGAAGGCGATACCGGCAGCCTCCGACGTCGCACCAAATGAGGAGAACTTCGAAGCCTCAGCCTGGGCCGGTCCCGCCACGGCGATCCCGAGGGCCGCCACAGTCACTGCAACGAGGAGGCTTCGCAATCGCGGCTGTGCTGAATGCTGCACGGTCAGTCACCCGATCCTCTCGCGCCCACCCCGACACCTGGGGGGCCGTCCGCTCGCGAAGCAATGGGCATCACCGTTGCGTGCGTCGATACGACGACGACATGCCCACGGATCAGGCCCACGGAACCCCTGCTTCGATGGTGGTTGATGGCAGGCTCCTTGACGACTGCACGCTGTCTACAACAAGTTCCCCGCGAAGGCAAAAACATGTGGCATTGTGCACCTTCATCATTCTCCGACCGAAAACGGAACTCCTTCGCGTGTCGAGGCGAAAAGTCCCGCTGTGCGGGAGTCCAACGCCCCTAGCACTCGTTTAACGATCGTGACCAACTAGAGATACACGCCGCCCAACGCGCGTGGAGGGACAGTGCCCACAGACAACGACGAATCGTCAACCACAACAACATCCGCACCCGACGCCGCGGAACCGCCGATCTCCGAGTTGGAGGTCGTCCGGAAGTCCCGTGCCAAGGGCATCCTCATCGCAGGACTCGTTTCGCTGGCAGTTATCGCCATCGGCGCGATCTCGGTGAAGGCTCAGATGGCGAACCGGCCTCTCGGCGAGGAACCCTCCGGGTCGAAGCCACCTCCGTTCACGCTACGCATGATGCATGAGGACCGTGACGTGTCCCTGTCGGACTTCAAGGGCACGCCGGTCGTGCTTAACTTCTGGGCGTCGTGGTGTGGACCCTGCGCCGACGAAGCTCCCGTGCTGGCGAAGGGGTGGCAGCAGTGGGAAACCAAGGGCGTGCAGTTCCTCGGCGTGAACGTTCGCGATTCGCTGAAGTGGGGCACGAAGTTTGAGCAGGAATACGGGATTGAATACCCGAGCGTGCTGGACCCCAGCAGCGCCGTACAGCGCAAGTACGGCGTAGTGGGGCTCCCCGAGACCTTCTTCATCGGACGCGACGGCCTCATCAAAGCCAAGTACATCGGACCGATCGACCCGCAAACGCTGGATCGCCTCGTGACGTCCCTACTCAACGAACTGTAGGCGGTCGACATGGAAGTGGACAGGGTAACCGCCTTTCTGTTGTTCGCCGTCCTGCTGATTGGAGCGGCGCCCCTGCTGCTCTTCGTCATGTGGATCGGCCGCAAGATCGCACGCCGAGGCGGCAAGGAGCAGGCTAATCCTGCGGGCAAATCCATCGCCTCAGTCCTGCTTGTCGCGACGGCACTCGCCGCCCTCGGCGGCGCCGTCTTCCTGCTCACCGGAAAGACCACGGCGTCAACGAACCCCCACACCGGGCACTCGGATCCCAGCGAAGCGCTCATGCAAGCGCTGCCGAGAACCCTGGCGGGTCAGTCCCTAGCGGACCTGTCAACAGGAGAAGACGCCCTTCAGCAGGTCGGGCGCATGCACGGAAAGAACCTCGAGATCACCGGCGCCATCGTAGCGACGTACGGCGCGTCGAAGGACGGAGCCACCCTGTGGATCGCCTCAGTCGGCAGCGCCTCGGCCGCGCGCACCATGCGCGACCAAATGGTCAAGGGAATGACGCAATCGAAGACTCCGTTCGAAACCCCGTGGAAAGTGCCGGGTGAGGACGAAGTCTGGGCGACGGCCGACGCGCGCCAAGCGCACTACTTCTTCGCGAGCGGCCTGACGGTCTGGTGGGTCGCCTCAGACAAGTCGAACGCAGTCGCCGCGCTCGCCGACACCCTCAAGGCCGCAGGCATTCGAACCTAGCACGCGGAATCCCTACTGTGACGCCGCCGAAGCGAATCCGGTGACGAAGGCCCACACGGCAATCGCTACGACGATGAGTGAAGCCGCCGCCACCGCGCGGACGCGACCGTCGCCCTTCACGTTCCGGGCCGCCAGGACGCCCGCCAAGGCCACGGCAGGTGCAAACGTGTGCGCCGGGCCCAACTTGTCCCCAATGGTTGAGGTGATAAGGAAGAACCCCGTCACCACCTGAAGCGCCAGCGCGCCATGCGCAAAACCCGCGAGGCTCCAGAACCGATCACGATCCGTTTTGGTCCGGAAGCCGAGCACTCCAACCGTCAGGTTCAACCCGACGACCGCTATCCCGAGAAGACCGTGAAAGGCTCCCATGTCTCTAAGGAGCCGGAGACCCGGCTTCCGACGGAGCTTTCGACGCCCCACTATCCACCGGCACGTGCCCCGCCGGCATCTCTCCACTCAGCTGTTCCTCAGTCAGCGGCGGCGCGACCTGAAAACCCTCCTGAGGAAACTGCTGCTGCGTTCCGGAGGGGGGTCCCTGCTGCGCCGGCCCAGAGTCCATTCCCGACACCAAGACGCCGCCCAAGAACCCAAACGCCATCAAGACAACGGCTACCCACAGTTCAACCTTCGTACGCAACGCGGACAGCCGGCTCGCGCCCTGCCCGGATTCACCATCAACCGCGCTCATCGCGTTTCCTTTCCTTGGCAATTCTCGCTCCTACGTCTTTGCGATCCTTGCTTCGTCCTTTGAGAAATCTTCTTTACCCGTCGAGTGACACGCTGAGCACGTAGCCTGTGCGTGACATGCGAAGCATGTGCCGCTGAGGCCGCCACTGACGACGTCGGGATGTGCCCGCAGCCAGGACTTGGCCTTGTCGCCCTCGTTGTGATGACACGTATCGCAAAAATCTCGGCTGACGGCACTCCGGCCGCGCGGATGGCATCGGTCGCAAGTCTTTGCCCCGTCGTCAAAGAAGCTTCGCGCATGCGCAAGATCCTTCCATCCTTCGGGATGCGGCATCTCGACCACGTGGCATGCAGCACACTGCTCTTCCGTGTGGCACCCCGCACACACAGACGGTGCCTGCGCGCGCACCTCGCCGTGCTTGGCCAAGAAGCTTGCGGCACCGTGCGTCTTCGGGGGCTCGCGATACCCAGGCGGATGGCAGGTCTTGCACGCGCCCGGCGCGCGCGCCACCTTCGACACGCCGTGACACGAGAAGCACCGGTACATCGTCGGCTTGCTCGTGGTATCCCGAACATGTGTCTCCGGAGGGTGACAAAGCACGCAGTCAGCTTCACCCTTGGCGAAGTGCTTGCCGTGCTCGAAAACCAGCGGACCCGCCTTCCCCGCCCGAATCGACCGGTCAAGGTCCTTGTGGCATTCAACGCAGGTACTGAAAGAGTTGATCTCCGCGACGCGGAAGCGCGCGCTCTTCGACGCCGGCTGCGCCGGCTCATGCGAAGGGCTGACGATGCGCGCCGCAGCCACGGACAGACCGATCACCGCGACCAGGCCGGTCGCGAGGCGAAGCGATCTCGCCGCTGGGGAACGAGTCACGGATTCACGACTTCTTCTTGACACCCGGAACCGTCTTTTCCCTGCCCTCTCCCGGATGGCACAGTTCACACTTCAGCGGTGCCGTCTTGTCATCGTGGCACTTCATGCAGGCAGCCATCGTCGGATGTGTCTGTGACCCCTCAGGGACGGCATCTCCGTGCGCAACGGTGGAGTGGCAGAAGTTGCACTTCCCCCCCGACTCGATGATGTTCTTGTGGCTGACGACAATCGCTGATGCACCCTCGGTATGGATGTTCTTCTCCATGATCTCCTCGTGACATTGCAGGCACGAGGCGTTCGACACGACTGCGTTGAACGACCAGTCTCGGAAATCGCCCTTGACGTAGTTGGCCACGACTTGGAGTCCCGCAATCTTTCCGCCAAGGAACCCAAACAGACCGGGCGTGGTGTGACACCTCTCGCAGTTGACGCTCTTGTGCGACGATTTCGCCCACTCATTTACGAACGGCTCCATCGGATGACAACGAGCACAGAACGACGGCGTCGACGTCCACCACATCGACGCTCCGGTGAGAGCCAGCATTGCCGCTCCCCCAAGAACGACCGTCAGCAAGACGACAATCAGCAACCGGCGGGATCCCGACGGACCAAGGGTCGTGCGAACCTGTCGAACCGCATCCCTAATCCGTACTTCGTCCTCGTTATCGGAACTCACGTATTCCCCTTCATCTCAGCCTCGCCATTGAGTTCGGCGAGTTTGCTGCATCCGTTCCTCACTCTTCGGCCTTTCCCGGGCGGGCCGATCGCAGTTCGACAAGCTCCGCCTTCCGGACTGCGCGCAACTGCTGATACACCGCATCGGAAACAAAGCCTCGTTCGAAAGCAAGATCCAACACCGCAAGCTCCTCGAGAAGCAACTCCGCTTGTCCTAGAGAGGTCTCCCCGTACGCGGGACTCGAGGTGACAGAAGGTTTGGGGAGGGAGTCTCCCGGTCGACCTGCCGACTGCCGGATGCCGACAGTCGCCGGTCGCCGCTCGGGAACAGGTGCGGCCTTCTGAGGCAGCACCTTCTTCGCCCCCTGATTCTTCGCACCCTGTGGCGTCTTGCGACGCCGCGGGCGGAACTTCAAGAACGCGACCGCGCCGCCCGCGAGGGCCGCCAGCACCAAGAGGACGATCGCCGCAATCGGGATGGACTTCCGACCCAGGCCGTCCACAGAAACCTTGAGAACGGTACCGATCGCCAGATCCTTCGCGCCGTACACGTTGTACGTGATCCCGCGGTCTTGAATCTGTCCGCCGGGCTTAACCTGCTCGGAGATAACCTTGACGTCCGAAGGCACGATCATGCTGAATGCCTTCGTCTGCAGCAGCACCGGGAACGACATGTCCTTTACGGACGCGACGTTGTAACGCATCGTCCCCTGAGACTCGCCCGGGGTCACCGGTAACGTGTGGTAGAAGGTCGTCCCGCGCACGAGCGTGCAGCACTGCATGAACCGGCCCAGATACTGGAGGTTCTTCGCCCCGTTGAGCAGGGGCAGCTGAACGACCCCCTTCTTGCCTTCTGCAATCACAGCCTTGCCGACATATGTAGCCTTGCCGGTGTTGGAAAGCCGGACGTCCTGCTGAATCGCCACACCGCTCTCGCGGTCGACCCATACGATCCACTCGTTGATCTTCAGGCCCGCGGCCGAATCAGTCGGATCGTAGACGAGCAGGGACACGCTCTTGGTCTCGCCCGCCTTCAGTTTGGCCGCGTCGAAGACGTAATCCGCGTTGCGATACGTTGCCCCCACTGCGTACGACCACGTTGAGCCACTCTCGAGTCCGGCGAAGGCAAAGCCGCCGGAGGCATCGGTCGTCGCGGACTTGGTCGACACCATGGAGCCCGCGCGCATGATCTGGAGCATCACCTTCTGGTTCGGGACGGCTTTGGAAGTAGTCCCGTTCGTAACCCGGCCCTTGATCGTGGCGGAATCCGCCGCCAGAGACGGCGAGGCTCCCAACAAAGCGAATGACGACGCGAGCAGGATCACGCCCGCAATCACCGCCGCATTCCGGCACCGGTTCCCTCGGCAAAGACGAACTCCAAACATCACATGTCCCCCGGCGGCGCCAACCTCGCCCCACAAGCCCGGCAGAACGCGTCATCCACCGACAGTTCAGCGCCGCACCCAGGGCACGGTGGGACCGCAAGCTTCGCCTTGCGCGTCGCGATCTCTCGCTCGAGGTCGTCCTCACCAATCGGATCCTCGAGAGAACCCCGCGTCAGAACCGACACAACAGAACCGGGGAGTTCGGCCGAGTCCGACGCGGACGACGCCCCGGGATCCGGCGTGATCGCTGCCGCCGGTTCAATAGACACCTCGACCAAGGACCGCATGACCTCGGCGGTTTCTGCGACGAACCGAGCCCGGAGGCTCATGTAGTCGTCCTCGGAGAGTTTCCCCGTCTCATAATCCATGTCCAACTCACGAATCGCGTCCAGCAGTTGCTCCTTCTTCACCTCAAGGGGCGACCGAATCTCATCCTCGTCCAACGCCGTCTGGTCGGGAGTGAGGTAGGCGCGCGCAACAAGATACGCGACGCCAAGCAGAAGTACGAACGCGACAACAGCGAAGGATCCCACTACATCCCCCTCTTAACTTCATCCTCGATGGCGGCCAGATACTTCGAATCCACCGGAACAGAAACTGAATCGGCCACCGCTGAATCCCCCTCGCGACCCCGCCATTTCACCAAGGCAATCACTACGAATCCCACGCCCACTGCGAGCCCGAGGAACGGGAACACCCATGCCACAAGGTTGAATCCACTCTTCGTCGGAGCGGCGCGAACCCGCTCACCGTAATCGGCGACAAAGGCATCGAATATCTCGTCGGTACTCAAGCCATCCTCAATCATCGCCGCAGCTTCGGCCTTCATCCGCGGAGCGATCGAGCACGCCATCGACACCTCGCAGGCGGCCAGCGTGAGGCTGCATCCGCAAGTGCACATCAGGCGAGATGTGATCTCGTCCAGGCTCGCGCGCGGCGCATGCAAGACCGCATGCGTCATCCCGCCCATGCCGCGCGCAGCCATCGGCGTGCCGTGCAAAGGCGCGGGAAGCCCCGGCGACACCGGGCCGGCAAGCAGCCACACTGCGGCGCCGGCCAAGCTGAGCGCGAAGGTCCGCCCCAGAGCGCTAGCGCGCACTCGATGCCGCTGCGGTCTCCCGAGCATCGGACACCTCCTTCTCCGGTCGGCGCATCGGCCACGCGACGATCAACCCGCCGCCGAGCATGATGACCCCACCGAACCACACCCAGAACACAGCCGGATTGACGAGGAACGCAAAGGACGCGATCCGGCGGACGGGATCAGCAGACTCGATGATGACGTAGAGGTCCTCGACGACCGTCGACCGGATCCCCACCTCCGTCGTCGGCTGCTCTTGGTTTTCGTAGAACGCCTTCTCCGGACGCATCAGACCGATCCGCTTGTTCGTCTTGGCGTCCAAGACGGTGAGTTTGGCGACGAGCGCGAACTTCGCCGGCGTCTCCGAGGTTGTAATGCTGTCGAGCCGCAAGGTATAGCCTCCGACGCGCGCCGTCTCCCCGATCTTCAGGGTTGCCCGAGTCTCATGCTTGAAGCCCATATGGATGGCAATACCAAGCACCAGCAGAATCACTCCGAAGTGGACGAGATACCCGCCATAGCGGCGCGGACTGAAGACGAACAAGCGCCCGAGAGCCTTCGTCCATCCTTCTCCGCGAATTCGCCTCCGCACTTTCGCTCCGCGGTAGAACTCGACCAGGATCGTCGTCGTCACGAAGGCCGACAACGCGAGAAACCCGACCAAGCCGCGGTGACCCTTGATGATCACCAAGAACACCCCAAGGGCGACGACACCCGCAGCAAACGGAGTCCGGAAGTTGCGTCGGAAGTTGCGTCCGGTCGCCTTGCGCCACGCGAGCAAAGGGCATACGCCGACCAGGGCAATCAGCGCGATCCCGATCGGGCCCACGACCGCCTCGAAGAACGGCGGCCCGACCGAGACCTCGACGCCCCGGACCGCTTGCGCGATCACGGGGAACATCGTCCCCCAGAAGACCGCGAAGGTGATCGCAACCAGCAGCAAGTTGTTCAGCAGGAACGAAGCCTCGCGAGAGAACGCCGACTCCATCACCGCTTCGCTACGCAGCTCCGGGAGCCGGTAAACGATCAACCAGCCCGAGACCAGCACGACCAGCAGAATCGCGGCGATCAGGTACGGACCCACGTTGGACTCAGCAAACGCATGCACCGAAGAAACGATTCCAGACCGAGTCAGGAACGTGCCGAACAGGGCCAGAACGAATGCCCCCACCGCCAGCGACACGTTCCAGATCTTCAGCATTCCCTTCTTCTCTTGGATCATCACCGAATGCAGATACGCGGTCCCAACCAACCAGGGCATCAAGCTCGCGTTCTCGACAGGATCCCAGGCCCAGTAGCCGCCCCATCCAAGCTCGACGTACGCCCAGCGTCCGCCGAAAACGATTCCGATCCCAAGGAACAGCCACGCCCACAGCGTCCACTTGCGAACAGTCTTGACCCACGCGTCACCCAAGTTGCCCGTCGCGAGAGCCGCAATGCAGAACGCGAAGGGGATCGTGAACCCGACGTACCCCATGTAGACCGTGATCGGGTGGAAGAACTGCCCGTAGTTCTGCAGCAGCGGGTTCAGCCCTTGGCCGTCGGCCGGGATGACCGAAAGGCTCGCAAAGGGGTTCTGAGAGAACGCCAGCAAGAACGTGAACAGCAACGTCACCGCCGAAAGCGTCGCGGCAACGTACGGCATCAAGTCACGGTTCTTGTGTCGGTTCTGGTGGGCCACCGCCGCGGCGTACAGCGCCAGCACCCACGCCCACAGCATCAGCGACCCGGCCTGCCCCGCCCAAAAAGAACTGATCGTGTAAAAGACCGACAGCGACCGGCTCGAGTACTGCGCAACGTACTCAAGGCTGAAGTCGTGCGTCAGCAAGGCGCGGAAGAGCACGATCGATGCGACGGTTAAGCAAATCGCGACCGCGCGCAACGCGTCCTCGGCACTGCGAACGGCCTTCTCACGTCGGGTGCGCACGCCGACGAGAGCCGCGACCACCCCGTACAGGGAAACGGCCAGCGCGAGCAGAATCGCGAATCTACCGACTGCTACCACGACGTCCCCTCTCCAGCGTCCGCTTCTTCCTAAGCAGCGATGCGGCGTACCCGCCGACAAGCAGCGCGGTCCCGATGTAGGCCGCGGCAACGAACCCCCATGCACTCATGCCTGGACCTCCTCCTGGGCCGAACGCAACCTGCCGACATGCAGCCGCAACGTAAACAGCACCAGGTAAAGCAACGTGAACGTGAATACACCGAAGAGCAGGATCTGCAGCATCGACGCTGGGAGTTGAGGTCCGCCCTTGCCCAAGACCACGGCCTCGGGGTGCAGCCCGCGCCACCAGCGCACCGCGAGGTAGACGATCGGCACGTCGAGGAAACCGGCGATTCCCAGAACCGCCGAGAAGCGCGCGCGCCGTGAGGGATCCGGAACGTAGCTGCGAAGCGCCAAGTACGACATGTAGATGAGCCACAGAATGAACACTGCGGTGAGCTTGGGGTCCCACTCCCAATACACTCCCCATACCGGACGAGCCCACAGCGGCCCCGTCAGCATCACGACCGTCGTGAACACCACGCCGACCTCAGCCGACGCCACCGCGCGGTCGTCCCACTTCCTCTTCCCGGTCGCCAGCAGAGCGACGCTGGCGACGAACACCACCGCAAAGGCAAGAAACGCGATCCACGCGGAGGGGACATGAATGTAGAAGATCCGCTGCGCCGGGCCCTGGTCGGCGTCCTCGGGAGCTAGCGCGAGGGCGGCGTACACCAGAACCCCCATCAAAGCGACCGTCGGCAGGGCCAAGATCTTCCAGAGCGGGATCCGCTTCGCTGCCGGCGACTCCGGTGGAGCCGCGACGCGTTGCTGCGTCATAACTGCTTCACTCCTCGAGGACGTAGGGGAACGTGGCAAGTGCGACCAGCAAGAACATGGCGCCGTATCCGACCAACAGGAACAGCCACGGCGCGGCCGCGGCAATGTCCTTCCCCTCCAGCGCGGCCTGGGTAGCCTGCACCGAGGCGATCAACGCTGGGACCGAAATCGGGATCGCCAAGATCGGCAGAATCGCCTCACGGGTTCGCGTGTTTACCGCCATGGCCGAGAGCAGCGTCCCCACAACCACAATACCAAAAGTCCCTGCAACCGAAGTCACAAGAAGCAGAGGTAAGCCCGGACCCGGATTCAACTGCAAGAGCACGAGAAACGCCGGCAGGATTGCTGCTTCCGCCGCGAGCGTGAACACGAGATTCGACAACAGCTTCCCGATGAAGATCGACTCGCTCGGAGCCGGCGACGCGACCAGACCGGCAATGCAGGCCTCCTCGCTTTCCAGAGCGAAACTGCGTCCCATGCCGAGCAGTCCGGCGAACAGGAACGCCATCCAGAGCATCCCGGCTGCGACACCCTCGCGGCCCGGCCCGGAAGTCGGGAACGCGAAGCTCGCGACTGTGACCACGAGGAGTGCGAACAGCCCGACGGCGGGCAAGATGTCCTTGGTGCGCATCTCTACGCGGAGATCCTTAGCGGCAATCAGCAACGCGGGGCGAAGGCGACTCATAGACGCACCTCCGCGGCTGCCCGCAGCAGCGACATGTACGTCGAAGCCAGTTCTTCCTGCTGGCCGGCGATCGGACTGTCGATCTTGACCCGGCCGTCGCCGATCACTATGAGCCGCTCCGCGACCGCAACCGCGCGAGACATCTCGTGCACTGCCATCACGAGCGTGCGATCCGGCGTGCGTAGCTCGTTGAGAAGATCCGTCAAGGACTCTGCCGCAGCCTCATCGAGCCCGGTGTAGGGCTCGTCCAGGAGCAAGACCAGCGGCGAATGAAGCAGGGACCGAGCGATCGCTGCCCGCTGGCGAGTCCCCCGCGACAACGCGCGAACCGCCCGGTCCAAAACGTGACCGAGTTTCAGTTGCTCGACCCTAATCTGGATAGCTTTCTCCGGTTGCGGCAGGCCGAAGAGACGAGCGAAGAACTCCAAGTTCTCATGAACGGTGAGGTCCGGGTACAGCATCGCCTCGTGGGAGACGAACCCAACGAGCGCGCGCAATCCTGCTCCCGCCCTGCGAAGGTCCACCCCGGCGAGACTCACGTTCCCCGCCGTCGGCGCTGCGAGCCCGGCCATGGTCTTGAGCAGCGTCGTCTTCCCCGCGCCGTTCGGGCCCATGATGGCTACGCTTGATCCCTGCGGAATCTCAAGGTCCACTCCGGCGAGTGCGACCTGCACGCCAAAGGACTTCCGCACGCCCTCGAGTCGCATCCCCAGGGCGGGCGCGTCAGTGCTGGTCACGGATTCGGTTCCCGGGATTCGAACTTCGAAGGGCACCTAGCCAGCAGTTTCACAGCGCGGAAGACGCCGTCCTCCCCAAGGGTTCCCTCAGCGACGGCGATAGCTTCGTCCTTCAAAGTGTCGGGCGCCGGGCCTTCGAACCGGACCGGCACCGTCACCTTGCCGTCCGTGACGCTAAACGCCACAAACCCCTTCTCGTAGTCGAACCGAATCGTCCCGGGGACAACCTGACCCGACAAGCGCACCTGCTGTCCCTTCAACGCCACGACCTCGGACGTCGTGTGGTAGTAGACGACCGAGCGGCGAAAGATGTTGACCGACGCACCCAAGGCCATCGCGAGAACGACCACGATCAGGATGACCTGAGTGGTCTTGCGCTTCGGACGCTCTAGGGCCTGCTGAGAAAGCGGTCGGGTCAAACCAGGCGAACTACCGCCACTGTTCGATTGCCCCTCGGGGCCTGCCTCGTCGTTGGTAGACATAATTACCCGTCCTGTAGTGAGAGCGTGCGCTTTCCATCCTCCGCAACCCCCACGTACCGCCGCTACCTCCTCGTTCAGGGGTGATCATGGCCTAATGACTCACGCCGCGGCCAGTCCCTCATGGCCCCATCGGTTCAGGCCAATGGGCCTGGCCTGTTTGCCTCATCTCTCCTAAGGACGGATTGCCCTTGGCCTGACGCCTGACGTCCCTCAAAGTTGAGCGTGGCGGAACTGCAGACCTTAAGTGCCGTTCAGACCGCGGACGTGTAGTCTTCGCGACGGCGGAGGAAGAACATCACTTTGAACGGGCTGACCACAGCATGAGAAGGCGAACCACAGAGCCGGGATTCGGACCTGCACGCAGCGCCAAAACGCGGCGGATTGTCGTGGTCGTTTTCGCCGCTTTGATCGTTGCATCCCTTTCCGTAGGCGGAGTGAGCTACGTCACCCGACGAAATGCGAGTCCACAACTCCAGCCGACGGAATCGATCCAGCCCTCGACCACTCCATCCGGGCCGACCACGAGCCCTTCACCGCAAACGAGCGGGTCCCCCAAGGCGTCGACCAACGCATTCCCTCCGGGGCACAATCTCGGGACATGGCTGTCTGCGCATGGGAAGCAAGTCACGAAGACCTGCGCCGTTTGTCACCCGCCGACCAAGTGCAGGGCCTGCCACGGCCTGGACATGCCTCACGCAAGAACCTGGCAAGGCATCCACGGGACTGAGGCGCTCGCGAGGAAAGCGACGTGCCTGAAGTGCCACAGCCAGACTTCCTTCTGCGACGCATGCCACGCCAAACTCGCTCACGGCCTGGGGTGGTTTGCCAAGCATGGGCCGAAATCCAAGGCCGGCGGCGCCACCTGTCGCAACTGCCACGCGGTCTCAAGTGTCAACGCATGCGAGAAGTGTCACGCCAGGAACGTCCACCCCAGCACGTGGCAGGGCGATCACGGAAAGAAGGCGCTGGCCGCTAACGCGAACTGCATCAACTGCCACAAGACCCAGACCGCCTTTTGCACCGCGTGCCACGGTCTAGTGATGCCGCACGCGAGCGATTGGGAAACCGCGCACCGCGCCGCGGCCCGTTCCGACATCGCCACTTGTGAGAACTGTCACACGAAACAGGACTGCGCCGCCTGTCACGACATGACAAAAGTGAGCACCTGCGACAACTGCCACGCAACGCAGGTCGCAGACATCGCCAAGAGCCCGCCGCACTACGAGAGTCAGTGCCTTACGTGCCACAAGCAGAACTCCAAGGTCATCGGACCGAACGCCGGCCACATGACGAAGAACCCCGACTGCTTCCAGTGCCACGACAGGAACGCGCTTTTCCCAACGGGGAAGTCAAACGCCCCGAGAGACTGGATGAAGGACTTCGGTGACGGGCCATTTACCTGGCCGAAGCGTCAACAGCACTCCTCGACCGACACCACGTGCACCAACTGCCACACGATCCACGACGCAAGCCAGCGGAAGTTCCCGCCCGGCACCGACACCAAGAGTTCCAACTGCGCGCCGGCATGCCACTCCCGGCTGGACACCAGCGTCGTGTCGCGCGGACTCACGAATGCTTCCGGCGATCCGGAGCAGACCACCTACCGTGGAACCATCGATCCCGGGGCATTGATCAACGCCAGCGCGACCAAGCACAAGACGGTAGTGCTGGCGGGCAACGGGTGCGCCTCCCTATGCCATAAGGGATCGCACGGGACGGTCACGATGTGCGTCTCATGCCACTCATACAAATACTCCGACTCGTCGAACCTCCATGCAACGCACATCCCATTCGTCTCCGGGGAGCAGCAACAGGCCGACCCGGGGAACTTCGAGGCAGGCAGTTCGTCGTCGGCCTGCAAGTACTGCCACCGGCCGGGCGAGCAAGGGGTCAAGGCGGGGAGCAAGGTGTTCCAGGCCGCATGCTGGAACTGCCACCTGTCCGGACACAGCCCGACCACTCCGTACTGGGAACTCCCCAGCTAGCGCAGGACGGAAGCCCGTCCCCGACCGGTAGTCGTATCCCGCCGATCGTCTCTTCTCGCCGACTGTGTCCCGGCGTAAGATGCCACTAGCGTCGGCCCCTTCTCGGCGTAGACCGCCCACAGCCGGCGGCTGTTCCTCGGAAATGAGAGGAGGTCGCAGCGATGAACTCGCGACGATCTGCAATGAGCGGCTCGACCGGCGACGGCCCCGTCGGAGGCAAGATGGGGATCCCCGCGCGCAACCTAGACGACGCCATCCTCGAGCGCGAGTTGCGACAGATGTGGCGCACTCGGGAAGACACGGTTGTCAACGGGGGCGCCCACGCCATCCGCGCGCACACCGACCGCATGCTCGAACTCGAGCATGAGTACATCGCTCGCTTCCCCCGCGAAACAACGGCTGAGCCCGGGCGAACCCGGCGCGGCGCGCGCCGTCGTGTCGCAAGTTGATCCGTACGAACGTCCGCCGGCCGACGAACTAACAGCCCCTGCGGGTCAGTCGCCGGAGTCGCCGCCGGAGTCGATGAGACCGGCGCGCATCGCCGCCGCGACGGCGGCCGCGCGCGTGTTGACCTCCAACTTCTCGAAGACAACTGAGGCGTATGCCTTGACAGTGCGTTCGCTGACGAACAACCGCGCGCCGATCTCCTTGTTGGACAACCCCCGGGCCATCAGTCGAAGTACCTGGATCTGCCGCTGCGTCAGGGAAGAACCCGCGAACACGACTTGTTCCGACACTTGTGTCGAATCCTCCGGGAACTGGCTCGGATCTTCAAACAAAAGACGGCTGTCTCCGATCGTGATGCGGTCTCCATGGCGCATCTGTCGGACCGAGTGCAGCCGCTCGTCGTTCAAATACGTCCCGTTGTGACTCCCAAGATCCTCAATGAGCATCACGTCACCGCGACGCATCACGATTGCGTGCGCGCGCGACACCAAGGGATCATGAAGGACGATATCGCTGGAAGACCCCCGACCAACGATGAACTCGTCGGAATCAAGCGTCACTCGCCGCCCGGCGAGCGGTCCGCGCAGAAAGATCAAGATGGGCGCGACCATGGCAGGAAGAAGACTATCTCACAAGCGCAAGAAACCCTGTCGGGGAGGATCTAACGCTTTTCAGGTTCCGAGATGCCCAGCGCCCGAAGAGTCACCTCGACAAAGGCGTTCCACCTGTCCGGCGACAACGGAACCTCTTCGCTCCACACGATCCACCGCATAGCAATCATCTCGGTCATCCCGATTAGGCACCAAGCCAGAACTTCGGGGTCACCTTTCGGGATCGCCCCCGCATCCATCGCCCCGACCAAGACGCCGACGTAGCGATCGGCGAACGCCCGGTACCATCGTTCCCGGAGCGCGGGGTTCACGAACTCCGCCTGCCTCATGACCCGGTAGAACCACCTGTGCTCCCCGATCCACCGGAGTGCCGTGTCCATACCCAGACGGTATCGAGTTCCTTCTTCGGAACCGATCCCTTCAAGAACGCGATCGAGTTCTTCGTGAAGCTCGGTACAGCGCGCGGCTATCAGCTCGTCGAAGATCGCCGTCTTGCTCTGGAAGTAGACGTAGAAGCTTCCCTGCGCGACACCGGCCAGCCTCGTAATCTCCGAAATCGACGCATCGTGGAACCCGCGCCGTCCAAAGACCTCCTCGGCGGCCTCCAAAATACGAACACGCGTTCTCCGACCCTTCGCTCCGGAGGCGGTCTGCTCGTTGAGGTGCGGCGACGACGCGTCTTGCATCGCTGAGATCATACTGTCTCGATCGGCAAATGCATGTCTCACGCCAGGCACAACCCGGGAGTCGTAGCCTGCGTTTGAGCCGAGTTCGCACTCACCCAGTTGTTTCGCGTGGCCTGCAATACGTAGTAGTAGGTGGTGGACGTGTTTAGCGACCGGTCCACCGTAGATGTTGTCGAACCGCCGGCCACATGTGCGACCTTCGAGTACGGGCCGCCGTTGACTATCGAGCGGTAGAGATCGTATCCGTCCGACATCGCCGCCTGAGACCATGCCACTGTGATCTTGGCCCTTCCGGGGCCGTCGCACGCCGCCGACGCGGACGGCGCGCTCGGGGGTAGGAGTGTCGCCGTGGACAACGCGTTACCACTCACGACGGGAGTGTCGGCCCACACGGCCTGAGTGGGAGACACGCCTGCGGTTCCGCCCATCAACACCAAGGCGACAACGAGCGCAAGCCACGTCACTCGCGGCTCGCGCTCGTCGTCCCGAAGGGACGTTACGCGCTTCTGAACGACCCGTTCCATGATCCGCGATCTGGAATCAGCAAACCCGGCCGGGGCTCGTTTGCCGGCGGTCGGTGCGAAGTCGACTGCGCCGCCCACGACCGACGCCCATGAAGCTGCGCGTGCCGCACGGCCGCACCCGCCACGGGTCGCCACTCCGACCGTGCATCCTGCATCTCTTCGACTCGGCGCGCCCGGCGTCGACCGCGATCCATCGTCAAGCCGAACATCGGCAGCACGAAGAACGCGAGCCCTCCCAGCGGCGTGCGGGCGAACTTCACTACGTACCCCGCATAGGGAACAACATGCTCAACGCGCGCGATCGGCCCTTGGATGACGACGGGCTCGATGTCGGGAGTCGGGTTGGCGTCTCCCTTGGTCTGCAAGACGACCTTGCCGCCCTCACGCTGAACGGACGAAACGCGGTGCGTGACGGGAACCTGCCGGCCCTGACGACGGTAGCTCACGATGTCGCCGACGCCCACGGCGCGCGCATCGACCATACGCGTCAACACGACCGACCCCGGGGGGGCCGCCGAGCCCATGCTTCCGGTCGTAACGACCATCGACTCAAACCCAATCATCGTGGGGCCGAAGGCCAGAGCAAGAAGCGCGACCACCGCGACCGTGACGGCAAGAGCGATGCCGCCGGCGGTCCGTACAGCAGTTCGAAGAACCTTGCGTCGCACTGAAGTCCCTTTCGCTCGAAGGCTTCACGGGGTGGAGTCGCGAACTCCACCCCGCTCGTCCGTGAACTAGGCGTTGTTGGCCGTCTGCTCGGAGGCAAAGGTGAAGGTTGCGGTGGCAGTCAAGGACTGCAGCGTGTTCGAGGCCGACGAGGGCAACTCGACCTGGAAACACAGCGTCTCAGTGCCCGAGGCAGCCAAAGAACGGTCGCCGGCCTGAGCGCCCTGGCTTGCACTACCCACGGCGCCGCTGGTCAGCGAACCGCTGTACAAAGACGTCCCGTCGGTTCCGAATCCAGCGTTCGAACAAGTCGTGACGCCGCTCTTGATCCCCAGCGTCAAACCTCCGGACAACACCGTCGATCCGGAGATCGCCGTCGACACGGCGTAGCGAAGAGCCAGCGTGCCGGCGTTGCTAACCGTGATCGGAGCAGTGACCTTGTCCCCGGGGGCCATGCTCGAGAACGTAACCAGCGCCGTCGTGACGCTGGTGGAGATGTCCACGTTTCCAGTGCTGAAAGCATTGGCTCCGACGTCCTGAGTGTCGCCCCAGACCGCCTGCGTAACAGCCCATGGTGCTCCCGCCATAACGCCGATGGCCAGCAAAGCTACGTACAGCTTACGTCTCCCGAATCCCATGCCATTCTCCCCGCTCGATGCCGCCCTCGCCGGCTAGCCGGCGACCCGTGTTCGGCATGTTGACTATTGAGTCATGTTTCAAATCGAACGGGACTGCCCCAGGTTCGGTTGACTCCTGATGTGTGAGGATTAGGTCCTCACCGGAAGGAAAGGTCACCATGCCCAAAGCGTTCCCCGAGGAGTTCCGTCGCGACGTCATCGCCGTGGCTCGC
>JBAZZY010000021.1 GCA_041658565.1 Actinomycetota bacterium
TGAACGGAGGGTGTCGCTCTCCGCATCCCGGAAGGTGTCTGATTTGAAGCTCAAGGTCGAGGTCGTTCGCAGCCCTCGTCGCAGTAAGACCATCGAGGCGACGAAGGAGGGCAACAAGGTGGTGGTCCGCCTGCCGGCGACTTTGACGCGCGCCGAGACTCGCAAGTGGGTGCGAGTGATGGTCGAGCGTATCGAGCAAAGCGAGCACGTGAGCCGTTTGAACGAGAAGGCCGACATCGAACGCCGGGCCCGCGAGTTGCACCAGCGGTACTTCGACGGTCGTCCGGCGCTGAAGCGCATTAGCTACGTAGCCAACCAGCGGGATCGATACGGGTCCTGCACTCCGGCCGACGGCACCATCCGCTTGTCTCACGTGCTGGCCGAGTTCCCCGACTGGGTTCGCGACTACGTCATCGTTCACGAACTCGCGCACTTGCGCGCTCCCGACCACTCGTCCTACTTCTGGCAACTGGTGCATCGGTATCCGCACGCCGAGCGCGCGCGCGGTTACTTGATCGCTAAAGGCATCGACGGCTGACTCGCGTCAGACCACGCGCCAGTTCTTCAAGAGGTTCTCTGCCGCTGCGTAGTCGCCTTCGATCTTGGTCGATGGTCGTACTGCTTCCAGAGAGCGTCGTCCCGTCGCCAGCAGCACTAGGTCCTCGGCGGCGAGGGTGACCCGCGAGGGGGCCTCGCCGGCGCGCGCCAGTTGCCAGCGGCCGTCCCGGCCGTCCACGACCCAGCGATCTTCGGCGCCCGTCACGGCGATCTCGACCGCGCTCTTTGCCGGCACCCGCAGGCGGTGAAGCGTGAACGGAGCAGCCCGAACGCAGAACTCGACCAGGAACGGCAGGCACGCGCTCCACAGAGGCTCCGCATCCAGCGCGTCGGTGAGGTCGTGGCCGTGCACGCTAAGGTCGAACAGCTGCAAGCGCACCAGTTGCGCGATCGTTGCGCAGCCGAACACTTGAACCGGCGCGCGCCACGTGTCGACGCTGAGGGCCTCCAGCGCGCGCTGTGTGGCCGTTCCGTGATGCCAGAGCGTCGCACGCACCGCTTCGCCCGGCAGCGGTCGCCACTTCTTGACCCCCTCCTCGGCGTCGATCGGCCCGGACTCGCGGATCTCACCGCGATAGACGCGGCCGAGTGTCAGGTCGCCTTCGAGCAGGTGTGCCAGGACGTCCTTGACCGTCCACCCCGGGCATGCCGTCGGTCGAGACCAGTCGTCGCCGGTCACGTTCGCGAGAAGCGCGAGCAGACTCGCTCGTTGGTCGCCGATCAGTGACGTGAGGGTTTCTCGCATGGCCGGCAGCATACGTTCGGTGGGTAAAGTACGGCCATGTTTCGCCGAGTTCTCTCCGCATTGATCCTTGTTGCCGCCACGGTGGCTTGTTCTTCGCAGGCCGTCTCGGACGGCGGCGCGAGCGCGAGCGCGACCGCAGCGATTCGCCGGGGGGCGTCGGTTCCGCGGCAGGCGCCGCCGGCGCGGATGTTCGCGGGAGTGGATTCGGTCGTCGGTGTCTTGACCCGGTGGTGTGTCGGGGATGACTGCACGCGGGGTACGAGGCGGCCATCGCGTTATCTGAAGGGCGACCCCGCCGGATTCGTTTACTTCGCAGTTGCTTCCGCGCCGGCGGCCGCGCGCGTGGAGGTGCGTCGCGGGAAGAAGGTGGTAGGGCGCGGGTCACTCCGCCCGGGAACGAGCATGGCCTACGCCCTCGATGTTCCTCCGGGACGGTACGTGGTCACGCTCATCGCCACATGGAAAGGCCGCGAGGCCCGATGGGTATTCGGCCTGACGGGTCCGTCAAGGACCTAGAGCATCTCCAGCAGGCGTCCGCAGTCCTGGGCGCCTGTGGAGTTCGAGAAGATCACCCAGCCGATGCGGTCGCGCACTGCCAGCGCGACGCGCTTGAGGTCCTCATCCTTGATCGTGGTGCGGCCCGATCGACCTCCGCGGAAGCGCAGGTACACGAACTCGCTCTCAGGGATGTCGTTCTGAGTAGGTTCGGTGACCGGGAGCGCACCGATGCGTTGGCACAGATCCAGTGCCTTTTGCTCAGGCCAGGATCCCGGTGCCCATTCCCACGCCAGGGCTAAGCCGGGACGCATCGCATGGGCAACGAAGTTCTCGAGGCGCATCGCGTGTTCGGCGGAAGATCGAAACGACGTGGGCGTCGGAAACACCACTGCTTGCGCGCTTAGGGCGCGCGCGAGCGCGTCGGTGTGCGTCCAGGCCTCGTCGGTCCAGCGGGACCTGTCGAAGTGGCCCACCGCGGCATGCTCGGGTGGAGGATCGGTCATCGTGCGGTATCGGGGGTCGTTGCGCCGGTGCGTGAGCACGTGCCAGCCGAGCATGGTCGCCGACCGGTCTCCAATGATTTGGCGGATCTCGGTCGCCGAAGGCAGGTCGACGAAGTCGGCCCCGACTTCGACATGGGGAGCCTGTGGCGCGGGGGCGCGCATCGAGCACGAGACCCCGACGAAGAGCTTGTCCGGATCGATCATCCGGCGACTCTTCGGAGCCAGAGTTCCGGTTCGGAGATCTCCTCGACGGCCGGCAACGCGTCGGGGTCGTCCCACATGCGGTTCAGCCGCGGCCACCCGCCGCGCGCCAGAACGGCGCGCACGAAGATCGCCGCAGCGCGGGGGTTCGAGGGTGCATCGAGTCCGATGAAGTCCCGCAGCAACCCACGTCCGGCTCCGCCCGTCGCAGCGCGGCGCGCGAATGCCTCAGCGAGGCGTCCGGCGTCGCCGGTACGGGTTCCCGCCTCCTCGGATGCGGCTGTTGTGTGCGCGTCCACCAGTGTCAGCAGTCGGTCTATGCGCGCAGCCGCAGCGGCGGTCTGCGGCGACGGCTGTGCCGCGAATAGGCCGCCTCGTTCGCCGAGGACCTCCTGCAGTCGCGCCGGATCGCTTAGATCCAGTTCCCGCAACTGCTCCATCCCTTGAGCCAGATCGACGTCCAAGGATGCGACGTAGTCGTGGTACTGGGCGAAGAAGTGGGCACGCAGCCAGTGGAAACCTTCGAAAGCCGTGCGGTGGGCCGCGGCGCGCAGTGCGACCCACTGGCGCACCAGCCTGCGATCGATCCGGTACTCGGTCGCGATCGCGTCAACGGTGTCGAGCACGATCAGCAGGCCGTCGTCTGAAACCGGCATCCCCAACTCGTGCGCGCCGGTGACCTCGCGCGCGAGTGTGCCCATGATCGTCCCGGCCTGGATTCCAATGAACATCGGAGCCATTTGTCCGATCGTTTGTGCGATCACCGCTTCGGGACCTGCTCCGCCGGGCATCTGGGACGTGATGGCGTTTGAGAACTTCGCCGAGATCGGCTCGATCAGCTCGCCGAACATCGAGGGGGCGCGGTCGGCCCAGTCGGCCGGAGTCGCGGCGCGCGCGGTGACCAAGTGGCCGGCCTCAGGCATGCCGGCGGTTTCGGCGAGCCACAACTCCGCGATACGCACATGTTCGGCGACTTCCGCATGGTCGGCGTCGTCGACGGCGGGTGCCGGGTTCTCTCCGGCCGCGATCGACACCCCGACCTGGCGGGCCAGGTCCCAGTTGATCGGACCTCCACTCCACGACAGTACCTTCGATAACTCGGCGAACAGCGGAACCCGCCGGAGCACGTCGGGAGGGAGGTCGAACGGATCGTCCATCGCCTTCATCCTAGTCCCATCGCCGTTGTCGCTGCCGGGCTGCGTAGAATGAGGACCCGAACCGTTGGGGGGACTGGATGAGCGTCGTTGCCGTCACGGGGGTTGCCGGATATCTGGGACAGCGATTGCTGTCGCGGCTGGAGGCTGATCGCCAGGTCGAGCGGGTGATCGGCGTTGATGTGTCTGAACCGGTGACGGGTTCGCCAAAGCTTGAGTTTCATCAGATCGACGTCCGGGACGCTCGCTTGTCCAAGCGGATGGCCGGAGTATCGACCGTCGTGCACCTCGCGTTCCAGCATGACCCCATTCGCGACGAGGAGCGCATGGGGTCGGTGAACGTGGAGGGGACGGCCAACCTGCTTGCGGCCGCGTCGGAAGCGGGAGTGAGCAAGATCGTCTATCCGTCGAGTTCGACGGTATACGGGGCGCACCCCGACAACGACTTCCCGCTGACGGAGGAATCCCCCCTTCGCGCGAATGAGGATTTCGCGTTCTCGCGACACAAGCTCGAAACCGAGGATCTGGTGCGGCTCTTCCGACAGGAGCACCCCGGGGTCATCGTCACGCTGTTCCGCTCGGCCGTTGTGTTCGGCCCGGGCATGGAGAACTTCGTGTCGCGCATGCTCGAGGCTCCGCGCCTGCTGACGGTCAAGGGGCACAACCCTCCTATGCAGTTCGTTCACGAGGATGATGTGGCTTCGGCGCTGGCTTTCGCGGTGGAGACTTGTCTGGACGGTGTCTACAACCTGGCGGCCGATGGCTGGTTGTCGGGTAGCGAGGTTGCCGCGCTCGCTCACCGCCGGCGCGTTGAGTTGCCCGAAGCGGTGGCGTTTTCGATTGCAGAGCGCCTGTGGAGGGCGGGACTTACCGTGTCTCCTCCGGGCGAGTTGCACTACATCATGCACCCCTGGGTCGTGGATAACTCGAAGTTGCGGGCCGCCGGATGGACGCCGCAGTTCTCCAACAAACAGGCCTTGCTCGAAGCGATGGAAGTTCACGGCCGGTGGGTGGCTATCGGGCGCGCGCGAGTGCGTAAGGAGTCCGCAGCCAAGGGTACGGCGGTAACTCTTGGCGCGGCGGCGGCACTGCTTGCAATGCGGCGCGCCCGGCGTTCGTCGAACTGACTCAGGCGGACGGCGATGCGGAGCTGCGCGCGTCGGCAAGGTGCGTGTGTTCCCAGGCTGCGACGTCGTCTTCGAAGTACCGGACGCGGACTTTCTTGTACTCCTTGGTCGAGAACAGCAGAGTGTGATCGGCGACGGCGATCGCGTCGGCGATCGCCTCGGCAGTGCGCTCGCACTCTTCTCGGCTTCGGGCGTGCAGCATCCCGAAAAGGTTGTAGTGCCAGTCGGGATACGTCGGCCGCTGGTAGCAGTGCGAGACCGCGGCGAATCCGGACATGATCTCGCCGCACTCCTCGATCCGTTCTTCCGGCACCCGCCACACGCTCATGCCGTTTGCCGTAAACCCGGCATGGCGGTGATGCAGCACTGCGGCGAAGCGGCGCGCGCGCCCCTGCTCCAAGAAGCGTTTTGCCGACTCAAGGAAAGCCTCATCGTTGACGCCGGCCGCGCGCGCCCCCGAGGCGAAGGGCTCGACATCCAAGGGAAGGTCGTTCTGCAGGGCACGCACGAGCGCGATGTCCTTTGCGTCCAGTGGCGGAAGATCGAGCGCGCGCGCCGGAGCGACGCGCTCGCCCTGTTCGGATTCGCGCGCGCCGGTCATGTCGAAGTCGACGCCGATCTTGAACATTCGGATCGTCGGCATCAATCGGGTGACCTCGGCGCCGGATAGGGCGTGCAACGCATCGACGTGGTCGCTAAGGACCGAGCCCGGGGGAACCGCGATCGTCCACCACAGGTTGAAGTCATGCTCGCGCCGGTAGTTATGAGACACGCCTGGGTGCGCGTTGATCGCCTCGACGGCGCGCGCCACCGCTATATCCGGAACTCTCGAGGCGACGAGGGAACTGTCGTATCCCAGCGCGCGCGAGTCAAAGATCATCGAAATCTGACGAAGGACGCCGGACTCCTTCAATCGCGCCGTGCGCTCCAGGACTGCCTCCTCCGAGATCTGGAGCACCGCCGCGATCGAGGAGAAAGGCCGTCGTACCAGGGGGAAGTCGCGCTGGAGGACGTTAAGCAGGCGCGCGTCGACGGTGTCTAGGTTGGGCGCGGTGACCATGTCGGCAAGGGTAGCAGGAACGGGTTTTGCCGATGTGGTGCGCAAATGGCTATTCTCGTCTGCGTCTTCTGGAGATATCCATCATGCCACCTGCATCCGCGTTTCTGCTGTTCGGGGTCGTCGTCGCGACGGTCTTGTGTTCGGTTGCGTGGTGGCGCGCGCGCGTGCCGCGGCGGTCGCCGCTTCGCAGTGTGGACGACTTCAACGTGGCGTTGCGTGCGCTGTCTCCCGGGGGCACGCGCCGGCGGGATCGCTGACGTGAGGGCGCTTCGTGTTGCGTGAAGTTGCTATCGACCTGGGGACCGCGAACACGCTCGTCTACGTCCGTGGACAGGGGATCGTGCTGAACGAACCCACTGTGATCGCCATGAACGAGCGGACGGGACAGGTTCTGGCGATGGGCGACGAGGCCTGGCAGATGATCGGCCGCACGCCCGGGTACATCGTGGCGGTTCGGCCGTTGCGGCATGGGGCGATCACCGACTTCGACGTCACAGAACGTCTGATCAAGCTCGTATTCCAGCGCATCGGCGTGGGGCGGTTCACGCACCCGCGCGCGCTGATCTGCGTTTCATCAGCCATCACCTCCGTCGAGCGCCGTGCGGTTGAAGAGGCGGCACTGTCGGCCGGCGCGCGCAGCGTCGTGCTCATCCAGGAACCGATGGCCGCGGCAATCGGGGCCGGACTTCCCGTCGACCAACCGTTGGGGAACTGTGTGATTGACGTTGGCGGAGGCACGACTGAGGTGGCGGTCATCTCGATGGGGGGCGTGGTCGCGTCGCGGGCGATTCGCGTTGGAGGGTTCGACCTGGACGATGCGATCCAGCGTTTCCTGCGACGCGAGTACGGAATGGCGATCGGCGAGCGGACCGCGGAGGCCATCAAGAAGGAAATCGGTTCGGCCTTCGCCACAGCGCTTGATCCCAAGGCGGAGATTCGCGGGCGCGACTTGGCGACGGGCATGCCCAAGACGGTGACGGTCGGTGCCGACGAGATGCGCGTAGCACTTGAGGAGCACGTGGCCATGGTCGTGGAAGCAGTCCGTGAGGCGCTGTCGGAGAGCCCGCCTGAGCTGGCTCACGACGTCTTGGAGCGGGGGATGTTCTTGACGGGAGGCGGGGGATTGCTGCGCGGGCTCGATGCTCGGATCTCGGCGGAAACCCACATTTCGGTGCACGTCACCGAAACGCCGCTGGAAACGGTGTGCCTGGGGGCCGGGCGCGCGCTGGAGTCTCTCGATCGGTTGCGCGAACACGGCGTCCTGTTCGGCTGAACCGTTCCGAAGCCACTCGTTACACTCTTTGCATGCGATGGACCGCGATGACCCTTGCCGCCGGCCTCGTGCTGGCGCCGCTCTCCGCGCGCGCCGCTCCGAACGATCCTGCATGGCTATATCAGTGGGGGATGGTCCAGGTGCGCGCAGAGCAGGCCTGGAAGGTGTCTCGCGGAGGGGGTGCCGTCGTGGCCGTAATCGATACCGGAGTGGACTCCACGCACCCGGACCTGCAGCGACAGGTCCTCGCCGGTAAGGATTTCGTCGACGACGACGGTACGACGCAAGACGCCAACGGACACGGGACGTTGATCGCGGGAATCATCGCCGCGTCAACCGGCAACGGCATCGGGATCGCCTCGGTCGCTCCGGACGCGGTGATTCTGCCTGTGCGCGTCCTGGGGCCCGACGGAACTGGAACTTCCGACGACGTCGCCGCAGGGATCGCCTGGGCGGTCGAACACGGGGCCGGCGTAATCAACCTTTCGCTCGCGCAGGACAAGCCGGGCAGCCCGGCATTAGCCGAAAACTTGTTTCGAGATCCGGCCGTCGACCGGGCGATCCGCGACGCGGCTGCCGCCGGATCGACCGTGCTGGTGGCTGCCGGGAACTCCGACGACGGAGGGCGTTCGGAAACCGCTTACGACGCGCGAGTCCCAGGTGTGATCGTCGTGGGCGCCGTCGCGCGCGACGGCAGGCGCGCGGCGTACTCGAACTACGGACCCGGCCTGGACGTGGTGGCACCGGGAGGCGGGAGCGCGACCGATCCATCTCGAGCCGCGTGCGACGAGCACAACGGAATCGTGAGCACCTGGTGGAACTCTTCGACCGACGAATCGGTGTACGGGGCCGGGTGCGGCACGTCGATGGCCGTCGCCTTCGCGTCCGGTGTCGCCGCATTACTTGACGCGCGAGGGCTCTCCAACGAGCAGATCGTTGCGCGGATTGTGGGTTCGGCGCGTGATCTTGGTCCGGCGGGATGGGACGACGAAACGGGTGCGGGCCGAATCGACGCTGCCCGCGCGCTGGGTGTGCGCGCGTCGCCTGCGGCGGTGCGTCCGTCCTCGACGGCGGCACCGCCTTCCGTTCGGTCCGCTGGAAACGCGGCCGGCGTTGCAGGCCCTTCGCCCGTGCGGTCGCCGCCGCCGACGCCTCCACCGGTGACCTCGGCGATGGGTACGCCCAAACCGATGTCGCATGTGCCGCGTGAGGGAGTTGCTGTTCTCGCGACGGTCCTTGCGGCTGCGGTGACGGCGGGGCACTTGTGGAGGTTGCGCTCCCGCGCGCGCGCGCGACGTCAGGCGCCGGCGTAGCGACGGAGTAGGCGGCCCAGTCCCATCCCGATCACGATCAAGGTGAAGCCGAACACGGCTCCGAAGAAGAACACGATGAGCCCAAGGCGGATCGTCGCTGCCAGACGCGCCATCGGGGGATCGCGGACGATGACTTCGGTCTGAATCAGCCGGTCCGGATCGGGCCGCAGGTGCGGGGCGCCGTAGCCCACGATCACCACATCCGGTGGTTCGGTGAACACGCGACGAGCCTCGAACCCGTCTTGCGTTTCGTCTTTCAGGTGGTTTGTGGTCGGCCTGTGCCGTGTGGCGGCGTCGGGTCCCGTTGCGTCGGACACAGCGACGACGGCAGTCAGCACAATAAGGATCACGGCGATAAGAAACAGCATCGGTGCCTCACGTTCGCGACGACAACGTCATGCTCTATCCTGGCACGATGAGCCTCTCTTTCGCGCGAGGATGTTGATGAGCGATTCCCTTGAGGATACGTCGGGTTCGGATTCGACCGTTGCACCACAGAGTCCGAGTCTCTTCCCTAGGTGGGCGCTCCGGCTTGTCGTGCTGATCGTGGTCGCGGGCGCTGTGGGTAGTTTTGTTAGGGTTCCGTACTACAGCCTTGGTCCCGGCCCTTCGTCGAACGTCTTGGAGATGCTGGAAGTGCGGGGAGCCACGACGTATCCGTCGGACGGCCAACTGCTGTTGACGACCGCATCGGTGTCGGGAGGCCGTCTGAGTGCGTGGGAAGCAGTGTGGGTGTGGCTCGATCCCAGTCTCGGAGTGAGACCTGCGCACGATCTGGTACCTGCCGGGGTGACCGACCGGCAGCAAGAAATCATGAACTTCCGGGACATGGAGCGCAGCAAGATCGATGCGAAACTGGCGGCTTTCCGCGCGATTGGCGTGGAGATCGAGAGAATCCCGGGCGCGCAGGTTTTGACCGTCGTCGTCGGCATGCCCGCTGAAGGCAAGCTCGAGCCGGGGGACGTCATCGTGGCCATCGACGACGCCGACGTTGCCACGCCATCGGAGGCGGTCGAGGAGATCCAGCGTCGCAAACTCGGTGCGGACGTCCGAGTCGGGGTGCGCAGGGGGACCGCGCGGAAGGAGTTCGTCGTTTCGACTGTTCGCGGTTCGTCCGGAGACGATGCCCCGACAATCGGGGTGACGCTGGACACTCCCTATCGATTCCCCTACGACGTCGATATCGACACCCGGAGCATTGGGGGACCCTCGGGTGGCCTTGTGTTCGCCTTGTCGATCGCAGATGCATTTACGGTCGAGGACCTCACGCGCGGTCATGTGGTTGCGGTGACGGGAACCATCTTTCTGTCCGAGGACGGGACGGCGGTGGTCGGACCGATCGGAGCCGTCGAGGAGAAGGTCCGCTCGGCTCTTCGAGCCGGGGCGGATGTTTTCCTGGTTCCAAGTGAGGAGGTCGAGCAGGCGCGCAGGGCGGCGCCGAAGTCCTTGAAGGTCTACGGCGTACACACACTGGATGAGGCACTTGCGACTCTTCGCGGGCTTTCTGCCGCCTCTTCCTGAGGATCCCTAGCGCTGAGGCGTAGTCACTTGTGTCTAGATGCGTGATCATTCCTGACCAAATGTTATGCCGTAGACAAAACTAGGTCTTTTTCGCCGATATACTCCGCAGGTCATGGAAGGCACGCTTGCAGTTCCCTTCCACTTTGCCGTCGAGTTCCTGGTCATCGTCGTCGCAATCGGCGCTGCGCTCGACGCTGTTCGCGCGCGCCGTCACGGGGCAGGGTTGTGGGCTGTCGGGCAAGCCTTGGGCTTTCTGTCTCTGGCGGTCGCGCAGTACTTGCACGGCGCACTGATCCTGCAGGCCGACGCCGATCGCACCGTTCTCGCGCTGCGTGCCGCGGGGTTCCTTCTCCTCGCCCTGTTCTCTCGTCCCGCCGCCGCGGTCCTGCCTGCATTCACTCCTGCGGCGGCATCTGCTCCCGCTCTGTTCTTCGCGGGTCCGCAAGCATCCTTGGCGTTCTTGCCGGGACTGGGTGCTTTGGCAACGGCGTTGCGTGGAATCCGGGCGCATCGCGTCGACCAGGACCCCGTGACGTTCGCATTTGCCGGCGCCTTCCTTGCCTTCGCGGCGGCGGAAGGAGCAACGGCGTTGTCCACCCCGGCGGACGGGGCATGGATCCTGGGTGCGCACATCGCTCGACTGCTGGGAGCGTTGCTGCTCGCCAGGTGGCTGTGGAGTTCGATCGCGCGCAGCGTCCGAATGCGGTTTGTCGCGACATTCGTGATTGTGTTGACCGTCGGGGTCCTCGTAGTCAGCGCGACCCTGAACGTTGTAATCGGAAACACCCTCAAGGCCGACGAGCAAAAGCGTCTTGCCGCGGCCGGGCACGGCCGGGTTACCGCGTTGCTCGATCTCGGCGACAGCGCGCGCAGTACTACCGGGACTTTCGCGTCGAGCGCCGCATTCACCGACGTGTTTGTAAGTGGAGACGGATGCGACGGGGCCGTCCAGGCCCTGCCGATCTTGCCGCCCAATGCCGACTTCCTGGTGCTGGTGGACGCCAAGCACAAGGTGATCGGCTCAGCCGGAAACACTGCGCTGCAGGACCCGACGCTGCGTCTTCCGCCCTGCGTGCAGGGGACTCATGAGTTGCGACTGCCCAAGACCGAGGAGATCGCGCTCGCGGGCACCGGTCCGGTCTCCGAAGCGCTTGGTGGGCGTCCGAGCGCCAGTTCCGTCCCGGTGACGTTCGCTACGCCCGAGGGATCCGAGCAGTCCCAGATAGTTGTGGTCGCGGCTTATCCGTCGCGGCGCGGGTCACGTGTCGTTGGTGCCGTAGCGATCGGGACTCGAATCGATGTCGCTTACCTTCGCGGAGTGAAGCGGGACACCGGAGCTGAAGTCACGCTGATGGTGGGCGACCGAGTGACGGGCACGACGCTCGGCGAGGTCGCGGAAGTGCAGCCTGCGATCAATGTCTTTGCGGGTCCACTGCGGGTGGCGCGGGAGAACGGCGTCGCGTTTGCGCACTCGCTGGCGGTGGACGGGCGGGTGTACGAATCGGCGTTTGTGCCGGTGTCCAGCGCGGACGGTCAGACCATCGGGCTGATGGTGCTGTCGCAGGAGTCCTCGGTGTTGATGGCGGCGCAACGCGATGCGACGCGAGTGCTGTTTCGCGTCACGCTGTTGGCGGTCATGCTCGCCGCGCTGCTGGCGTGGCTGTCGGGCGGACGCGTCACAGGGCCGATCCGGTCGCTCACTGCAGCGGCGCGAGAACTCCGTTCGGGGAATCTGGACGCGCGCGCGCGCGTCGTTTCGGTCGACGAAGTTGGGACGCTCGGAACTGCCTTCAATGAGATGGCTTCAGAACTCGGGCGCACGACCGGTGAGTTGCGCACTGCGGCGGAAACTGAAGCCGGCTTGCGCGGCCGGCTGGAGGCGGTTGTGCAATCGATGGGGGACGGGCTCATCGCCACCGACGCCGCCGGCCACATCGTCACGTTCAACCGTGCGGCCGAGCGGATGTTCGGCCGCCGGGCCGACCGCGTGCTCGGCAAGCGCATCGGCGATGTAGTCCACGGCACGACCAACTCGGGTAGCCCTCTGGTCGACGCTGCGATCCAAGCCGGCGCGGCCGAGGGCAAGGTGCGCGGTGGTGGGGAGGGCCTGTCGGTCGACGTTGCGATGACTGCCGCGCCGCTGCTGGACGCGGCTGGTTTCGAGACCGGCCGTGTCGTGGTCGTACGCAACGTCAGCCGCGAGCGCGAAGCAGAGCGCATGAAGAGCGAGTTCCTCTCCAACGTCTCCCACGAGCTGCGTACACCCCTAACTCCGATCAAGGGCTATGCGGAGATCTTGAGTCGCAAGGACTTCCCTCGCGAAAAGGCCATGAGCTTCCTTGAGGGGATTCTGGAGTCGACTGAGCGCCTTGAGCGCATCGTAGAGATCCTCGTGGACTTCGCCGCGATGGAGGCCGGTCGCCTAAAGCCGCGGGCCGAGCCGGTGTCGGTTCGCTCGCTGCTGGACGGGGTTGCGTCCCGCTGGCGAGGCCGCGACGGTCAGCACAAGTTCGTCCGAAAGGGCGGCATCGGGCTGCCGCCCATCCGAGGGGACTTGCGGCTGCTCGATCGGTCGCTCGACGAACTGGTCGACAACGCCGTGAAGTTCTCACCCAAGGGCGGGCGGATCGAGATCAGCGCCGAGTCATGTAAGAACGACACTCGCAGTCGTAAGACGGCAAAGATTCGCATCACGATTCGCGATCACGGGATCGGGATCGATCCCGAGAACCTGCCCGAGATGTTCCGGGACTTCCGTCAGTTGGACGGGTCTGAGACCCGGAACTTCGGGGGGCTCGGCTTGGGGCTGGCCTACGTCAAGCGCATCGCGACGGCGCACGGTGGGGAAGTTGAGGTCGTCAGCGCACTTGGGCAAGGAAGTTCCTTCAGTATTGTGCTGCCGGTTGCCGAAACAACCCCCAGGGGTGGCAAGAAATGAGACGGGTCGGTCGTGTTGTTCCGTTGGCGCTGCTAGCGCTGCTTTCGACGTCGTGCATCGGGCGCGGGTCGGGTTCAGACGCGCGCGTGTTCACGGTCGGCAAAGTTGCCGGCGGGTGGCAGGTGCGCGCGGCGGAGAGCGGCGACTGGCGTGTGGTCACCGAAGAGATGACTGTGGAGGCAGGGTCGGTCCTGCGCATCTGCTCCCCGGAAGCCGACCGCACGTGTGCGTCCGATTCGGCACCGTTTGTGCTTCTTGCTCGAGGCGACAAGAGCAGTCTCGAGTTGCGTCCGTACCAGGGGATAGCTGAGATCCGCGTGCAATCGCCGTCGTTGGTAAGCATCGTGACCGGGGACGCACTTGTTACAAGCGATCCCGGCGCGCCGATTGCAGCCGAATCCCAGGGGATGGAGGCCAGCGCCTCGGGTGGTGTGTTCCGTGTCGACCGGCGACTGTCGCTGCGTGTCGGCGTGTACGAGGGTGCGGCGACGCTCGCTTCAGCAACCGGCGACCTTGCGGTTCCCAGCCTGCGCGAGGGAACGGTTGCCAGCCGGGTCCTGCCGCGGGTTCCGACACCCCTGACCGTTCATCCGGAGGACCCCTGGGACGCCCGCATCCTGGGAAGCGTGATCGATCTGGACCGTGAACTAAGGGCGCAAGCCGCGGGGTACGAGGGAGAATTCGGCGCGCGCGCGCTAGGTATCGCCGAGTTTGATCCGATCGCCCTCGACGCCCAGTTGGGCACTCTGAGTTTTGCGACCCCGTATCTCAGCCAACTTGATTCCGCCGACGTGCTGATCGGCGTCGTCTTTTCACTGTTGGTTCAACGCAATGATGCCCGGTCCCCGGCGCAGGTGTTTCCGCGACTCGTCGCGTTGCTTAATCAAGGGGCGTCCTGGGGGCTGCTTGCCCGCGAGTACGGGGTTCCCTCTGCGGATTTGTTGAGTGCCGTCGTCCGAGGCGTGGGATTGCGCACCGGCGAGGTCCGTCCCGGGTCTGGGACCAGCGTGTTGAATCCCCCGAGTCCGAGTCCGACTCCGACCCGGCGGGTTAGCCCACGACCGACAACGTCGTCGCGACCGACAACGTCACCGAAGCCGACTGCGTCGCCCAGCCCCAGTCCAAGCCCGTCCCCGAGTCCGAGCCCGTCGCCGAGCCCGTCGCCGAGCCCCAGTCCGAGTCCTACGTGCGGCGCCGTCGACTCCTTGCTCGGTCGCTGCTGAGTTCCGGCCTCGGCCCGCGGCCAACGGGTGAGTGATAGGCTCCCCGGCCGATGAAACTTGCCACTTCTCGCGGGCGATCGCGTCCCCGCCCACTTGCCCTGATCGCCGTCGCCGTCGCCGTCGCCTTGCTGCTGCTGGGCGGGGTTGCGAACTTCTACACCGACGTCTTGTGGTTCCGAGAGGTCGGTTTCACGAACGTGTTCACGACCGGGATCCTTACGCGCCTGGGCCTTGGGGCGGCCTTCGGTGTCGCGTTCGCCTTGGTGCTGCTGTTCAACCTGTGGATCGTCCAGAAGATCACGCGTCCCGCGCGGTACTTCTCGCTTCCGGATCAGGTGCTTGAGCGATACCGCACCTCGCTGCAGCCGTACACGAAGTGGCTTGTGATCGGCGTTGCAGTTGTTCTCGGTCTGTTCGCCGGCACCGGTGCCAGCGTCGAGTGGCGCGAGTATCTGCTGTTCAGTCACGCCACGAAGTTCGGCGGCGCGGTTGACCCTGTCTTCGGCCGCGACATCGGCTTCTACGTATTCCGCCTTCCGTTTCATCAGTTCTTGTTCGGCTGGGGCTTCTCCACGCTGGTTCTGCTGACTGTGGTGGTGGGTCTGGCTCACTACTTCATGGGCGGCATTCGCCCTCAGGCCAAGGGGGAGCGGGTTTCGCCGGAAGTGCGAGCGCATCTATCGGTCCTGCTCGGACTGATCGTGCTGCTGAAGGCTTGGGGATATCGCCTCGACCAGTTCAACTTGCTGTACTCGCCGCGCGGACAGGTGACCGGGGCGTCCTACACCGACGTCAACGCGCAGTTGCCGGCCCTGAAGCTTCTTGTGGTCATTGCCGTCGTTTGCGCTGTGTTCTTCTTCATGAACGCGCGCTTGAAGAACTGGCTGCTGCCGACTGCCGGAATCGGCCTGCTTGCGCTCACCTCGATCTTGGCCGGCGGGGCTTACCCGACGGCAGTTCAACGCCTTCGGGTGACGCCGAACGAGCGCAAGTTTGAGAAGGAGTTCATCCAGCGCAACATCGACGCCACGCGATTGGCGTACGGGCTCGAGAACGTTGACGTTGTGCCGTTCCGCGCCACGGCGCCGCTCAAGGCGACCGACATCCGTGACAACAAGTCCACGATCGAGAACATCCGCTTGTGGGAGCCGAACGTTCTGGTGAACTCGTACGTCAGCTTGCAACGAATCAAGCCGTACTACGAGTTCCTCAACGTCGATGTCGACCGCTATCAGTTCGACGGCGGCCGGCGACAAGTGATGCTCGCCGCGCGCGAGATCTCCTTGAGGGGTCTGTCCACGGAGGCCCGGACCTGGCTCAACGACCACATGTTCTACACCCACGGGTACGGGGTTGTGGCCAGTCGCGTCGACCGCGTGCAAGGCGAAGGCGAGCCCGACTTCATTCTGAAGAACATCCCCCCGGCGTCGTCCGACGGCGGCCCCAAGGTGACGCAGTCGCAGATCTACTTCGGCGAGAACCAAGACGTGCCGTTCGTGATCGTCAACTCGAATCAGCCTGAGTTGGATTATCCGCAGGGGGAAGAGAAGTACGCCCAGACCAGTTATGACGGTACCGGCGGAATCCCTATCGGCGGGGTTGTCAAGCGGGCAGCTTTCGCGTGGCGGTTCAAAGACGTGAACTTGCTCATCAGCAGCGCGGTCAACTCGAAGTCGCGCTTGATCTTCCGTCGGAACATCGTGTCGCGCGTACAGCGCGTCGCGCCGTTCTTGCGCGTGGATTCCGACCCCTACATCGCGATCGTAAACGGCCGCCTAGTATGGATGCTCGACGCTTACACGATGACGAGCATGTATCCGTACTCGCAGCGGATCAGCTTTACCTCCGTCACGAACGGCGGCGTGTACGGCTCCGGGAACTACATTCGCAACTCGGTGAAGTTCATCATCGACGCCAAGAACGGGAACATCGACGGGTACGCGTGGGACGAGAAAGACCCGATCCTGGCGTCGTGGATGAAGGTGTTCCCCGACCTGTTGAAGCCGAAGTCGGCATTGTCGGGAGATGCGCTCAAACACGTGCGGTACCCCGAAGCGCTGTTCATGCTGCAGTCGGATCGCTACGCGAACTACCACGTGACCGACGCGGACAGTTTTTATCAGAAGGAAGACGCGTGGTTGGTTGCCAACGACCCGACGCAGAGCTTGAACGTTCCCAGCGGCAGCGTTGCCGGGATCAACTCGCCGGTGCCTCCGTACTACGTGCTGATGCGGCTGCCCGGTGAGAAAAAGGTGGACTTCGTTCTCGTGCGGCCGTTCACGCCGGTCGGCCGGGCGAACATGACCGCTTACATGGTGGCTCATGGGGACCCAGAGAGCTACGGCAGGCTTGTGACCTACGCGTTTTCCCGCTCGGACTCGATCTTCGGTCCGGAGCAGATCCAAGCCCGCATCAACCAGGATCCTGCCGTCAGTGGGCAGGTTACGTTGTGGAACCAGCAGAACTCGCGCGTCATTTACGGAAACCTTCTCGTGGTACCGCTGGGGGAGTCCCTGCTGTACGTGCAGCCGATCTTCCTGCAGGGTCAAGGGAGCACGCTTCCGGAGTTGAAGCGTGTCGTCGCCGTGGCCGGACAGAAGGTGCGCATGGGAGGCACGCTTGCTGAGGCGCTGGCGGCGATCTTCGGCGCCCAGGCCGAGGAGGTTGTCCCCGGGGTCACGACGCAGACGCTGGTCGAGTTGTTGACGGATGCGATCGCCGCCGACGCGCGCGCTGAAGCATGTCTGAAGCAGGGGGACTTTGCGTGCTACGGCCGCGAGCGAGAGGCTTCCAGGCGCGCGCTCGGGAAGGCTGCGGAACGTGCCGGCGCGGCGCCCGCGCCGAGTCCGTCCCCGAGCCCGAGTTGAGGATCTAGCGAGCATCGAACCCGCCTGGTAGCATGACACTCCGCGACGCGGGGTGGAGCAGTTCGGTAGCTCGCTGGGCTCATAACCCAGAGGTCGTAGGTTCAAATCCTACCCCCGCTACTCAAGGAGACCCAGGTCAAACGGCCTGGGTTTTCTCTTTGCCGGTGGCTCAGGCAGCCAGGAAGCAGTGCTCGGCGCGGAAGACGGCAGTTTCCGGGCCTGATTAGCAGCGAGGCAATCCAGGCCAACCATCGAAGGGCGCTGCAATGGGCTTGTCGAGGAGTGTGCCATATGCCGACAGTGGCATGCCACCCTTGGCATATGGCACACTGGAAGCCGTGAGTCCCATCAGAGACGTCCTCGAGCGTGCCCTGCCCGGCGCCAAGCTGACCGAACGCAAGGGCGAGATCGAAGTGCTGCTTCCCGGCGGTCCATCTGCGCGGTATCGCATCGTGACCGACGCTGATGGTGTCGACGGGACTCAATCCCAAACGGTGCTCTTTGCCGAGCACGCGGATCCGCACACCCTGGCTGTGCTTCGGGAGGCGAGATCATCCTTCGTTACGGCGCAGGGGATCGTCTTCCTCGTTGGCCCGGGCTTGTACGTCGACGTGCGCCCGCCGCGTGCGCTGAGCGATCCCGATCGAACACGGAACCCGTTCAGCACCGGAGGACGGCGGGTTTGCGTCTCGCTGCTTCTGCACCCCGAACGAGATTGGACCGTCCGCGATCTTGCGACCGCCTCGTCGGTATCCGAGAGTTTCGTTTCGCGCGTTGTCGGCGCACTGGAGGATCAAGGCTTCGTGGATGTGGACGAGAGGCGTTTCCGACCGCGCGTCGAGTTTCTGTTCGCGGCGCTCGCCGAACACTGGCCGAAACCGAGCGTGTTCTTCTCCGGGCGAGCGCCCACCGGGAAAGGCGACGCGGTGATTGGGGGCGGTCCCGCCTACGAGAAGCTTGGGCTGGTGGTTCCGGCCCTGCCCCGTGCCTATGTTCCGACCCGCGATCGATTGCGTTCGCTGATTGTGCAGACCAACTCCACTCCCTCAACGTCGCGGATGGCGCAATGGGAAGCGGTCATTCAGCCTCTGCCGCTCACGAATGGACTGGCCCCGGGACTAATCTGTGCACTCGAACTCGCGCGTGACGCGCGCGGCAGGGAAGTTCTTCGAAACCGGGACCTCGTGCCATGGCCGATTCACGTTTGATCACTGTGCCGCGTGTGATTGTTGACGTCCTGGCGTCCCTGAGCCGCGCCGTCGGCACGCCGGTGATGTTGGCGGGAGGCTGGGCTGTTCATTGCCGTCTCGCGCTCGTGAACAGAATGGCGAGGCCGACCGAGGACATCGACGTGGCGCTTCGCCGGGGGATGCGACCCGCGAGGGCAGCATTGGCCGCGATCAACGCTATGCAGGATGATCCGCAGCATGCCGCGCGACTGAGCGGATTCCCGTTGATCGTCGATCTTCTTGCCGATGATGTTGACGAGGCGCTCAAGGCCGAGCCCGGCCTCGTGCGCGACGTGGACGGTCTCCAGATGATGGTCCCCCCGTTCGCCGATCTTCTGGCGCACCGTGTCGAGCTTGTGACCCTCGACGCCGAAGGAGTCTCCACGGTCATCTTGCTTCCACGTGCCGGTGCCTTGTTCGCCTCGAAGCTCGGCTGCCTTTACCTTGAGTATCGGGAGCCGAGGAAGAAGGCAAGCGACGGCCTCGATGCGCTCGCACTGCTTGAGGCGTATGGACCTACGGCGCTGGCCGAAGACGTCGCACGGACTCCACCGGAGAGGCGAGCCCTCTTGGCAACCCGGCTTCAGGGCGTCGGATTCAGCGCGCTGGCTGCACAAGCGCGCGTTGCGGGTGGCGAGCCGTACCCCGAAGGCGCGGTCGCGGTCGCTGAACTCGTTCGACTTCTTCGGACGTAGGTGGGTGGAGATGTTAAAGGCGATGCTCGACCCCAAGAACCAAGGAATCCCGGCGGGACGCAACCTGTCATAGGTCTGACGGAGAAAAATGCGTGACGAGTACGACTTCGATGGAGGGAGCCGCGGCAAGTATGCGGACCGGATGGGCACGGTCCGATTCTTGACGCATCCCGATGTGATTCTAGATCCCAAGGTGGCGGTCCCTCAGTGGGGTCTTTCCGAGCGCGGCTGTTCGAGGATGGCCCGCGCAGCGTCCGGGTCATGGGTTTCGCGACTTTCGGCAATATGGTCGAGCGACGAGCGGAAGGCGATTGAGGCCGGCGGGATCTTGGCCGAGGCCGCAGGATTGACGTTGGAAGTGCTGCGCGAACTCGCGGAGATCGATCGCTCATCGACGGGCGTCTTGCCCGGCGACGAACACCTTGACAACACCGCGTTGTTCTATTCGCAGCCGGATGTGAGCGCGCGGGGATGGGAAACCGCCCGGGCCGCTCAGCAGCGGATCCTTCAAGCGGTTTAAGAGGTTGTCTCTTGTTCGCCGGAAGGCGACGTAGCCATCGTTTCGCACGGCGCCGTAGGAACGCTTCTGCTGTGCGCGCTCAAAGGCGTCGAGATCGATTCGCGTGAAGACCAGCCTGGACAAGGTCATGCGTTCTCCTTCGACCGAAAGACGCGCGCCCTTCGACACGCATGGATCTCGATCGAGGACTTGTCTTAGGCATCTCTTCTGCCGTCCAGCCTTGTCGGATTTGGCTCCCAAGGTCTATGGCCGTCAAGGTCGCCGAAGCGCTCGGCATTCGACCTTGTGAATTTGCGGGGTAGCGCGCTAGCGGCATCTTTCGCTAATGCGAGTGGATCAGTCGCCGTGCACTCATGCAGGTCAGCGAAGTGACGCGGTGTTGGTCGAGCCTTGGACAATCGCACAACCATGGCATTCGATCCCTATTAGTGAGAGGAGTCGATTGGATCGGGCGGCGATCCGATCCGCCGGCCGGCTGGAGGCGGCCTGGATGATGGAGGACGACAAAGTCGGGGAGGTTCTCTCGACTTGCGTTGGACTCGCACTCGCGTCGGTGCAGGAATCGTACGAGGCCTGGGGGTTGCTGCTTGCGACCACCGACTTCGAATCCGAGCAGATACTGCAGGGCATGGCCATTCTGTTGGAGGTCGTGACGGCCCTGCTCATCTCGGAGACGGACACCCGCGGGAGTGTCGAGGACTGGCTCAAGCGATACGCGCTCCAACTCGCGAAGGGAGGAGTGAGGTAGAGGGAAGTCCTGCGGTTCTTTGACCGCGGGACAAGCGTGTTGGTACGGTCCCCCCGTCCCGAACGGCGCGTTTCGAAGGCGCCGTCTCGAGAGGTGGTCCGCCGGGGGAGACTGGATGGTCGGTGCGCTCGTCGCCCTTGCGGCGGCGGTTGTCAGCAGCACGGGACTGGTGTTGCTCAAGCGCGGGGTGGACGACATCTCTCGGGTCACGTGGAAGCCGAGCCGGCACGTCGCCCGTGAGTTCTTCCGCAGTCGCATTTGGCTGACGGGCTTCGTGCTCCAGTTGTTCTCGCTGGTCTTGTTCATCGCGGCACTCAACTTGGCGCCGGTGACGGTGGTGCAACCCGTCAAGAGCTCGGGCGTCTTGGTGCTCGTATTCCTTGCGGCGGTCTACCTGAAGGAGCGGATAACCCTCCGCGAAAGATTCTGCATCGCCTTGGTGGTGGCCGGACTTTGCATGCTGGGACTCAGCCTGTCTCGGGTGGAGGGAGTCCCGCCGGTGGTCGCTCACGGCCGCTTGGCTGCTTTCGGTCTGATCTCGCTCGCGGCCACCGGTCTGCTTCTGGGGATCGCGGTCGCGATGAAGCGCGCGCCGGATTGGGGAGTCGGACTCGGACTGATCGCGGGGGTGCTCTTCGGACTGTCCACGCTGGTGACCAAGGCGGTCACCATCGTGCTGGACCTGCACCCGTTCCTGAGCCTGCCGGGCCTGACGTATGTGGGGTTCATGGTCGCGCTGACTCTGTTCCCGTTCCTGCTTGAGCAGGCCGCCCTGCAGCGGGGCAAGGCTTCGACCGTGGTGCCGATAATCGCGGCGTTGGTGGCGACCTTGCCCGTGCTCGGCGGATTCTGGGTGTTTTCCGAACGGCTTCCCGAGTCGGCCCTGCAGCAAGCGGCGAGGCTGGGCGGCATCGTCGCGATCCTCATCGGGGCCGTGGCGCTGTCTCAGTTCAGTCAACCCAAGGTTGAGCGCGTGATCCACTTACCCGAGACGGCCGACGCGGTGGAGGTGAGTGGATGAAGAACGTGGCGCGCGCTTCTCACCTCGCGGCTTTCGTGGCCGCACTGGCTGCCGTCTTCGCAGGCGCGCTGCCCGGCGCCGCCGCTGGAAGTTCGAACATCGTGGTGCGCGCTGACGCTCCGTCCGGCGCATCGAACCAGAAACTCACCGGCGTGGGGTGGAACACGGGGACTCTTGACGGTGTCGCCGGTCTCGAGCCTCACCAAGTGCGTATCGACGCGTCTCTGCAGTCGGCCGCCCCATCGCTGGGTGTCCTCGATCTCACGCAAGTCAAGGAGCAGGTCGCCGCGGTGCGTGCGATCGGCGCCGAACCGCTCGTCGGTCTCTGGTACATGCCGCGGTGGTTGGGGGAGCCCCTTGCGGCGGGACGCGACCCGATGCTCGTCGCGCCCCACGACTTCGACGTATGGGAGGCGCTGATCCGCGACGTCGTGCGCGAATTGGCGACGGCGCCGGAGCCCGCGCTTCGGTTCGAGGTCTGGAACGAACCCGATAGCCCGATTTTCTGGCAGGACACGCCGGCGGCGTTCTACGAGGTGGCGATCCGCACTCACCGCGCGGTCGCGGCGGTTGCCACGGAGACCGGGTTGCCGCTTGAGATCGGTGGTCCGGCCGCTACCTTCCCCGACCCACCCTTCATGCTTGGCTACCTCGCGGCCCTTCGGAACGCCGGCGTGCCACTCGACTTCGTGTCGTGGCACTACTACGGTAACTACCCGTTCCTCGGTCCAGACGGCGCGGAGGCAACGATTCCCGAACCTGCGCGTCCGATTACGTTGGTCTGGGGTCAGCGCAATCCCGCAACCACGCCGGCGATCTACGGCGTCGGGGTGGAACTCGTGCGCGCGCTGACCGACTCGGCCCTTGCCGGGAGCGCCCTCGACCCGAGGTTGATGATCACGGAATGGAATCTCTCGGCAGGCGGTCACGATGTCCGCAACGACTCCAACGTCGGCGCAGCGTTCGACGCCGCAACCTTGATCGAGATGGAACGTTCAGGCCTGGACGCTGCCGACTTCTATCGCGCGTCGAACAGTCCGAGCGAGACCCGGCCCGGGGATTGGGGACTAGTGTGGGCGGACGGGTCGCCGAAGCCTGCGTGGTGGATCTTCCGGGCGTGGCTTGAGACGGCGGGCGAAGTTCTGCCGATCGAAGGTGACGATCCCGCCGGAGGCTTGTGGGCGCGCGCCACCGCATCGCCCGGTCGCATCGACGTTCTTCTGGCGTCGTTCGTCGCCACGGGCGGATCGGCGCGCGATGTGACCGTTTCTCTGGCGGGCGCGTGCGCCGGCTCCGCGGAGGTCCGGGCCCTAAGCGAAGCTTCCTCGGATCTCGCCGCCGCTACCGACGTGGAGGTTGGTCCGAACGGTCTGTCGCTGGTTCTTCCGCCTGAGTCTTTGACTTGGGTGCGGTTCTCGACCGGCTGCGCGTGACGTTTCGGCCGCCGCCGCGTTCGGCGACGCCTGTGGGAACCTGATTCAGATCTACCAGGAGTGACTTCGCGCGCGGCAGGGGATCGGGTCTTGCGCGGCGAACCTGATGCACACGCGCGCGCCTTGGCGCGCGCGCATCAGCCGGGTGCGAGGGAGGGTCATGAGGCTTTCAAAGATGAGTTCGGCGCGCGCGCCGAAGAGCGTGGTCGCGTCGGTGCTCGTGCTCGTGCTCGGGCTGTCCCTCGCGGGGCGCGCGGACGTGGGCGAGGTCGAGATCGCAAGCGGTCCGCTGACGGCCGTTGTGCGTCTCGATCCGTTCGGTGTTTCGTTTCAGCAAGACCGGGGAGAGGGCTTCACAGATATTCCATCTGACTTGCTCGGCCGGTACGGGACCCTCGGCTTCACCGTGGACGCGCGCGTGGACGCGCAGAGTCCGGCGGCCGGGTACGGGCTGTTTGCCGATGCGCCCGGTCCCTGGTTTCACGCCACGCGCGCGACGGAGACCGGCCCCGGCAAGTTCCTGGTTGCGACCGACGACCCCACCAGGACCTTCGACCTGATCGTTTCCGCCGGCGCGGACGGCGTCATGCAGGTGCGCGCGACGCTGAACAACGCTATCGGGGTCACCGCGACGGGTTGGTCGTTCGAGGCGGCCGAGGGCGAGCGTTTCCTCGGATTCGGCGAGCGCGCGAACGGAGCCGACCAGACCGGAAATATGGTCGAGACCTGGAACGAGGAAGGCCCGTGGTCGGGTGGATCCCTCAAGCCTGTGACCGATCCGGCGCTGGGCGATCGCTGGCAAGGTCCGACACCGTTCCCCGGTACGAACTTCTCGATGCCGTGGTTCGTCAGCAGCCGTGGCTACGGGTTCTTGCTGGACACCTCGTACCCGAGCCGCTTCCGCATGGGCTCGGATCGCAAAGACGCCTGGAACGTCGAGAGCCGCGATCCGGAGTTCGCCTTCCGCGTCTACGCAGGGCCGACGCCGGCGGACGTGGTTGCGCGCTTCAGCGCCGACGTGGGCCGTCAGCCCGAGCCCTCGGAGTGGTTCTTCGGACCCTGGTACCAGCCGTCGGGTTCGATCGGAGGATCGCTCGCGGCCAAGTGGCGCGACGAGTGGGACGTTCCGATGACCGTTGCCCAGACCTACACGCACTACCTGCCTTGCGGCGCGCAGGTCGGCAACCGCGACGCGCGCAAGGCCCAAACCGAGGCCTATCATGCGCTCGGATACAAGATCACGACCTACGTGAACTCCTTCGTCTGCATGGATCATCCCGAGGGCGCCTACGACGAGGGCGACGCCAAGGGGTACTTCATCAAGACCCGCGCCGGCACCACGTATCCGGTTCCGTATGCGGCTTACTACGACTCGCCCTGGCACGGGATCGTGGACTTCTCCAACCCCGACGCCGGCGAATGGTGGCGGGGGCTCATCACCCAGGCGCTCGAGGACGGTTACGACGGTTGGATGGAGGACTTCGGCGAGTACGTGCCGCCCGACGCTGTGATGTTCGACGGCCGTTCGGGCCTGGAGGCGCACAACGACTACTGCAACCAGTATCACGAAGCCTCCGATGTGCTGACGCGCGCCCGGGAGTTCGCCCAGTTCGTTCGCTGCGGCTACACGGGGTCGGCCAAGTACTCGCGCCTAGTGTGGGGCGGCGATCCGTCCGAGGACTTCTCCAAAGCCGATGGTCTGGCGGCCGCGGTGAGCCAGGGGATTTCCATGGGACTCTCCGGCGTCGCCTACTGGGGTAGCGACATCGGGGGCTTTCACGCGATCTTCACCGACCGCACCGACGCCGAGTTGCAGTCTCGGTGGCTTCAGTTCGGGGCGTTCTCCGGCATCATGCGTACCCAAGGCAACGGGTACCCGCGCCCCGGGGATTCCACGCCGCGCGCGCAGCCTTGGGACGACGACGTCCGCCCGATCTGGCGTAAGTTCGCCAAGTTGCGGACTCAGTTGTTCCCCTACATCTGGGACGCGGCGCAGGAGTACCGCAGCACCGGGATACCGATGATCCGTCACCTTGGGCTGGCGAATCCGGCGGATCAGGGGGCTTACTCGCCCGAGGCGGAGTACGAGTACATGTTCGGCCCGGACATCCTTGTGGCACCCGTGATCGAGTCGGGAGCGACCACCCGGGATGTCTACCTCCCGCCTGGGGAGTGGGTGGATTTCTGGCAGGCCGTTGCCTACGACGAGGCAACCGGGTCCTTCGATCGCGTGGGGTCGGCGACGACCGTCACGGGAGGCCGGGTGGTAAAGGCCGACGCTCCGCTGGATCGGATTCCGCTATTCGTGCGCGCGGGCGCATGCCTGCGACTGCTTCCGGCCGACGTGGATACGCTGGCCGATCTTGGGGCAGAAGTGGACGGGTTGGTGCGCCTGGCGGACGTCACGCAGACGCGCGCGCTCGACTTTGGTGGGTGCTCGGGCTAGGGGTCGCTAGCAGGCGGCGCTGAGGATCCGGTACGGGTTGACCGGGTTGCCGCCGTTGGGGTGCCACTCGAAGTGCAGGTGCGGACCCGAGCAGTTCCCCGTACACCCGACTCGACCCATGAACTCGCCCATCTGAACCGACTGGCCGACTCTGACCGAACGGCTGGACAAGTGCGCGTACCACCACTCGTCTCCACCGGAGTCGCGGATGATGATTCCAAGGCCCATCCAGTTGCCGGTCGGGGTGTCCACCACGCGCGCAGGCATCGCTGCTCGTACGGGCTGACCGCTGTTGGCGCGAATGTCGTTCCCCGCGTGCGGACCGCCGCGCCGGGCGTCGCCCCAGTCGTTGGAAACCGATACGGGACCGCCGACCGGACACAGGAATCCGCGACCACCGGATCGCGATGCGCGCGCGCCCAAGCGCGCGCCGAACTTCTTGACCAGCGCCTGCAGCTTCGTCAGCTCCGCGAGTTTCGCGTTGAGTTCCTTGCGGCGCGCGCTCATCTCGTTGCGGCCGGCCGTGGCGCGCTTGACTGCCGACCGCAGAGCGGCGGACTGGACCCTCGACCGAGCGCGAAGCGCCTGGACTTCTTCGAGGAGTTCCTGCTCGCCCATCCGGACCTGCTCGAGGTAACTCATGCGATCGATCGCACCGGCGAGGTCTCCGCCGATGGTCAGGGCGGGGGCGTTGTCCTCGACGCCCATGATGTATAGCTCGGCGGCGCGATGGCTGATTGCTTGGCGCAGGAACGTGTGGCGGCCGGAGGCGGCTCGCAAGGCCCCACGGTGCGCGGCTGCGGCCTTCTCGGCGAGTTCGAGCTTTGTGGTTGCAACGTCGAGGCGTCGGCTGATCACGCTCATCTGCGCGCGCACCGCGGAGATCTTGGTGCGGATCTCGGGGAGGGTGAGCGCGCTCGCGGGCTGGGCGCTTGAAATGCTCGACAGGACCATCGCAAGAACGATGGCCGGCTGTAGTGCCGTCTTTTTTAGTCTCATGGGCTGGGGAAGCGCCTCGCGGGCTGCCGAGACGCCGGAATACCCGTAGCCAGGCTGCCAGAGACCTCCGGAGGGGTCAAATCGAGCTAGTCACCAAAACTGACGCGCGCGTCAGTTTTGCCCCGGCCGCCAGGTCAAGGTCGAGCCTCTGTGTAAAGTGTTCGCGAAATGACAGGAGAGACTGCGGGGGCGGCGACGAAGGAGCGGTTCGAGGCCGAAGCTCTTCCCTACCTTGACCAGCTCTACGCTGCGGCTTTGCGGATGACGAGGAACCCAGCCGACGCCGAGGACCTCGTCCAGCAGGTGTTCATGCGGGCCTACACCGCCTTCCACCAGTTCGAGTCGGGAACCAACTTAAAGGCCTGGCTCTACAAGATCTTGACCAACACATTTATTTCGGGCTACCGCAAGAAGCAGCGTCAGCCCCGGACCGTGTCGGCGGACGAGTACGAGGACTTCTCGCTGTACGACACGATGGTCGAGCATCGCCTAACCCCAGAGGCTGAGCTGCTGGATCGACTGCCCGACGAAGAGGTCAAGGCCGCGTTGGACTCGTTGCCGGAGCAGTTTCGGACGGCCGTCTTGCTGGCCGACGTCGAAGGATTCAGTTACCAGGAAATCGCAGACATCATGGGAGTAGCGATCGGAACCGTCATGTCTCGGCTCCATCGTGGAAGGAAGGCGCTCCAGCGAGCGTTATGGGAATACGCAAGGACTCGCGGGCTGGTAGAGGATAGGGAGCCATGGAGAACCCCGAGACGGACTGTAGATCCGTCCTAGAGCGCCTGTATCTCTACCTGGACGGAGAGATCGCGCCGGAAGACGGCACGGATATTGGGCGGCACATCAGGGACTGTTTGCCGTGTCAGGACCATGCCGACTTCGAGCAGCACTTCAAGGAACTCGTCAGGCGGAAGGTGTGCAAGGAAGACGTGCCGGCGCACCTCCTGGAGCGGGTGCGCGCCAATCTCGAATCGATGACCTGAGCGGCAGCGAATTACCACTCCATCGAAGTTCCGCGCTTCTCGAGCACCTTCGCCAGAGCCTGAATGACTGCCGGGTCGTATTCGTAGGTCATCCCCAGGTACAGCCTTTCCAGGGCGTCTCTTGGGTTGAGTCCGATTCCGCCGGGCTTGGTGATGTCGTCGAACGCGCTCGCCACCTTGATGATCTTGGCGCCCGCGGACAGGTCCGGGTCGGCATCCTCGCCGCGACGGCGGTACGGATCGTGCTGGCGCTCGATCATGTCGGCGACCTTCGGGAAGTGGCCGGTCTCCCTCACGATTCCTGCTCCCACCACGGCCAACTCCCTGCGGTCGGGCTCGCCGGCCGCCGGATCCGGAATGCTCACCCGGCCGATGTCGTGCAGTAGCGCTGCGTACTCGATCTCGTTCAGCGCTTGGTCGGTGATCCCCAGTTCGCGCGCGATCGCCACCGAGAGGTCCGCGACGCGGCCGGAGTGCCCGCGCGCGGTGTAGCCCGCGAGTTCGGGCACCTTGGAGAGCGCGCGGATGGTCTGCAGGTAGGTCTTGCGGATCGAGGCGAATTGCCGGAAGGCAAACTGGGTTGCGGCAAGGGGGGCGAGGAACAGCGGGAACGCCCAGTAGTCCAGCGACGGATAAGAGAGTGCGAGCAAGGCACCCACCGACAGGATGGACAAGTGCAGAGCCGATGTTGAGCGCAGAGTGCTGACGAAGACCGGAAGGAATGGGATCCGCTCCCGGTCGACCTGATGGAACGCGTGCAGCAGCGTCTCCATGAACAACAGGGTCACCAAGATGACGAGCAATCCCTCCTTAGAGATGCTCGTGCCGGCCGCGCCGCCGGCCGGGGAGTGGTTGCCGAACGGTTCGAGCACCGATATCCCGGCGATGGAGTAGTAGACGGACATCGCAGCCGCCAGTACGACGACTCGGCGCGCGCTGTCGAGGAGTCGAGTGGGCTCGCGGAGCACTGCGCGCATGGCGGTCGAGATCGTAAGTCCGCAGGCGAGAACCGTTACCGCCGCGGGAACGTCGATGCCGGCGAGGAAGGCGAAGCCGAGAGCGGGCGCAAGGCCCATCGAGTACTGACGGTCGTTCGGAAGGGTCACCTCGAACATCTCGCCGGCCGCTACGAGGGCGGCGAACGCGCCGAATACCCGCCAGTCGCCGGGCACAAGAAAGACCACCGACACCGTGACGACACATAGTGCGCCGGCCGCCGTGATGACGTCGCTAGAGCGAAGCCGCGTACGCGCCGCTTCCATCGCCTTCCTCCTCCAGCGTGATGTATTCCTCTGTTGTGGGTTCCCAGTGCCGCTTTGCCAGCGCCTTCTCGAGGGCAGCGACCGCGCGCCCATCGAACTGGCTGCCCATGCAGCGCCGGAGTTCCACCAAAGCGTCCTGAATAGGTATCGCCTTCCGGTACGTCCGAGTTGAGGTCATGGAGTCAAATGCGTCGGCCACCGAGATCAGGCGGGCGAACAGGGGGATGGCATCGCCCGAGAGTCCGTCGGGATACCCGCGACCATCGATTCGCTCATGGTGGTGGCGCACACCCTCGATGGCCTCTTCCAAGAGGTCGATCTCGGAGATGATCTCGACTCCTCGTTCGGGGTGGATCTTCATGTGGTCGTATTCAGCGTCGGTCAACTTGCCTGTCTTTCTAAGGACCGAACCCAGGATCGTCAGCTTTCCGACATCGTGCATGAGGGCCGCGTAACGGATGGCCCGGCATCGGGGCTCCGAGAGCCCGTAGGCGCGCGCCGTCCACTCGGCCAATCGCGAAACCCGCTCCGCGTGTCCTCGGGTGTAGGGGTCCTTGGCCTCGATCGCCTCGACCAGGCTGCGAACCGTCTTGTCGAAGGCCCCCTGCATCGTGATCGCGGCTTGAAAAGCGTGGCGCGCGACCAGCAGCGGCATAAGAAGGAACAGCACAGAAGCCCAAGACACTTGCCGGTAGAGCAACCCAAGCAGTAGTCCGAGCAGGGCAAACGCAACGTAGGTGCCTATTAGGCCTGCGTACTGGGACCGCCAGACGCGGATCATCGACCGCTTCTCGCTGATCGCTACGGCCCCCGATACCAACAGGGTATTCGCGAGGAAGTTGACGGCCGTGCAGGCCAGCAGGGGGACGAGAACGCCGCCCAGAACCGAACCGCTGAGCAGGGAGGAGCCGACCCCCGAGGTGATCCGGATCCCGCCCGCCCACTCGTAGACGAGACCGGCCAGCCCGGCGCTGATGGCGAGTTGCGAGGCGTTGAAGAGATGCCGGATCGGGGACCGCCCGCGCGCGTTGCGCAAGCTGAGCGTCCCCAGCAGCGTCGCGACGATCGCTTCCGCAGGCCCCGCCGTAACGATCGCCGCGATCGTGACCACAAAACTAACCGAGTACGTCGTGCCGTTGGCCATTTCGACTGGGAATTGCTCGGCGAGAAAGGCGAGCACGCCGAGGCCAAGGGCGAGCCCCCACAGCACTCCGACAGGAGTGCTCAGCGTCAAAGCCGAGACTCCAGTGGCGCTTAAGAAGCAAAAAGCTACGTATAGGCGGATAGAAGGCCGCATAGGTCTCCGCTCATAGGTCTCTGAGCCAAGAGGGTGGGGTCAGGCGGCGCCGCTTACGCCCGGTCGGTTCATTTTCTAGATCTCACCACTTCGCATTTGCCCCAGCTGCGAGGAACATCGCTGCCAGGGTCGCAAGCATCGCAAGGACGCGTTTCATGTTTAGGCGTCAACTCCCTTCGAACGGATTCCCCTCGTCCGCTAGTGAGGGGTGTGTCCGCTCCGCTCAGGGCTGGTTGGCGCCGCCGCCCGATCTCACCCGATTTGTTGTTGTCAATCCGGCGTTGGATGGGATCGAACGCAAGAGAACTCCCCCCGGTACCGGCAAAGCACTACTTCCAGGGGGAGTTCCTAATCCTGACCTTCCGGTCAGGGAGCGCACCTATGGTGTCACTACGCAACACAAATTGTCAACAGTCACTCCTGTCACGGTAGCGGGAGGAGGGGGTTCGGGGCGAGAGGTTCAAGAACCGACTCCAGGGATGATAGGTCAGCAACCAGTTGTTCGATTGTCGACGCGGGGAATCTCCGATGCCCGCCCAACGTGGCGAGATACGGCAACCGGCCTTCCTTGGCCCAACGGGCAATCGTCTTGGGCGAAACGTGGAGGCGACCGGCGACCTCCGAGGTGCGAAGGTATTTCTCTCTGCGTGCCATCATCTTCCATCCTCCGATAAGGGGTTTACTCGGCAGGGGACCGGGGTGGAGCACGAGATGGCGTGTTCCGGGAGCAATTTCGAAGTCTCCCGCGCTGGCGCGACATGCGGGTTGATCCGTTTGCTGGGTTGGGGCTGTTCATGGCCGCATTCTTGGATCGAATCGTCGAAGCGGCATCCCCCAAGGGGTGTAACTAATCTCGGTCGGGTGGCGTAGATAATCGGTCGGGGCAGGGGGGTTACCCTGATGTTGAGTGCGAGATCCCGGCACGATTCGCCGCGGTAGGGATCTGGGCCCGCCGTGAGACCCCGAGCTTGCGCCTGATGTTGTCCACGTGTTTCTTCACGGTCGCCCGGCTCAAGAAGAGCGTGGAGGCGATCTCGCTATCCAGCATTCCGTCGGCGACCATGACGAGGATCTCAAGTTCGCGATCGGTTATCCCAGAGGGGTGCGCTGATCTCGGTCTTCCTCTGGTCGCGGGTCGCGTCCGCTCGATGAACCGTTCTAGGTCGGCGGATCTCTTCTTCGCGCCTATGAGGCTGAAGGCGTTCCGGGCTGCGGCGGCCTGTGCAAGGCCTTCGGTTCGCCGTCCGCTCTGAAACAGCGCGCGTGCGGCGATCTCCCGGATACGGGCGGTCTCGTAGGGGAACGTCACCCGACTTTGAAGCCACGGCTCACTTGTGAGGAGGGCTTCTTCCCATCGGCCCGTGGCCAGCTCGATCTGTGCGGAGACCCGGCGCACAGCGATCTCAAGGGTCTGAGCGTTGGGCAAGTGCTTGCATGCCGCAGCTTGGTATCGAACGGCTGCCTCGACGTCGTCGAGATGGAGGCACGCCTCGGATAGCACAACGAATGTGAGGCTAAGTTCCCGCGGTTCGAGGGCCCCGTTCGCCAGAGTTGGAATCTGTTGCAGGTGTTTCCTGCTTTCTGCCGGCCTGCCAGCCTCAAGGAGCGCGAGGCCAAGGGCGTCTAGGGCGGCAATCTTGCAGGCTGGGTTCCTGGACTGTGCGGCGAGGTCAAGTGCGCGGCTTGCTTCGTCGAGCGCGTGGGGCAGATCCCCCGCCCACGCGTAGAGTCGCGCCGAGCTGCAGCACAGCGTCGCCGCATCCCAAACGTCGCCGCCAGATATCGCTGCGTCAAGTGCGCGCGTGATCATCTCTCTCGCCGAGTTCCATTCGCCAGCCACGATCTTGAGCCAGACAAGATTGGATGTAATCCACCGGCGGTGTTCTTCCGAATTCGTCTCCGTCAGCGCTTCTTCCCACAGCCGCCGGGCCCGCGAGACTTGGCCCTTGGTGAAGGCCACCAAGCCCAGGTGGCCGATCGCGCGCGCGCGCGTCGGTGTCCCGTGCGCATCTTTCACCAGAGCGCGGAGTTCTGTCTCTGCCTTGCCGACGTGTCCGGCGATGCCGTGCAGAACGGCGATCGCGTGACGCACGTTGAGGGCATCGGAATGGTCGGCGAGCGGAGCAGCCTGCTTGAGATCTGCCAGGGCGTCGGCAAACGAGCCGCACATCCGATGGGAATGGCTCCGACCGATGAGGATCCTGGCACGCGTGGCGTTGGTCGGTGCGACATCAATTGCGAGCGCGTAGAGCGCGGCCGCGCGTTGAGGATCGAATCGCGCGGTTGCCTCTGCTTGCGACGTCAAGACGGAGCATCTTTCTCCGTCGCCGCTCGGGATCTCAGACACGAGGTGTCCGTACCAATCTGCTGCCTCGCGGTAGCTTCCCGCCTGGAATGCTTCGAGCGCAGCGTCCCGGAGGTGATTGGTGAGGGTTGCGGGCGGGCGGAGCGCGTTGAGAGCGTGATGGGCGAGTTCTGCCGCGCTGGTGTGGGCGGCGCTCTGCTGTGACAGGATTGCGTAGGCTCGCTCGTGCATCGCGGAGCGCGACAAGGGACCCATCACCCGGCGAAGGACTGCATCGTACATCGGGTGGGCCAACTGAAAGCGCGGATGTGGCAGGAGGTCTCCGTTGACCAACCCCTGTTTCATCAGGTCTTCCAGGGTGGCAACAAGAAGATCGACATCCAACTTGGTGATTCCTGCGAGTTCGTCGAATCGAACATCGCGACCAAGGACTGCGAGGGCCTGGGCGACCGTGTTTGAGGGCTGGCGAAGCTGCCCCATCCGATGTTCGATCGCCTCCTGAAGGGCGCATTGCCGTGCTCCTGGGCCGTGCCCTTCTCGTACGCGCCAGTAACCGCCGACCTGTGTGACGACGTCCTGTTCGCGTAGGGCGCGGAGGGTTTCCATCATGAACAAGGGATTCCCGGATGTCTGGGCGTACAAGAGGGATGCGAGAGAGGGAAGCACGGGACCGTCGAGCAGGTGCTCCGCCAGTGCTTGCGTCGAAAGAGCATCGAGACCCGAGACGTCGAGGCGATTGACCCAGAGGTCGGCTGATGGCTCGTACGGAATGGGTGCGCTAGACATATGGGAGCGCACGCTCGTTGCCAGGAGATATCCACCGTCGGCACCGCGAATCGCGGGAAGGAGCAGGAGGTTGGCGCTGTCGGGTGGGATCCACTGGTAGTCGTCGATGAAGATGCCGATGGGGGCGAGGGCTGCGGTGGCTTCGAGCGCGCGCGCCACTTGGGGTAGGTCTGCCGGATACTCGTTGGCGGACGTTGTTCCTCGGAGGGTGCCTACGACGCGGATCAGGGGGTCCGGCGGGGAGAGATGCCGGGCGTGGCAGGCTTCGACGAGCCCGGAAAGCAGGTCTCCAATCGGGAAGCGCGGAGGTAGGCCTGCCGCCGCGGGAACTCGAACGAAGGCGGTCAGGAACCCGGTCTCAACGGCTCGCTGGTGGACCCAGCGAAGCAGGGCGGTCTTTCCGATGCCGGCGGGGCCGGACAGGACGAGGCCGCGTTTTGCCCCGGCGGCGACTTGCTCGAGGACCGGCTCGAGCTGATGCAGTTCTCTATCTCTGCCTATCAGTTCTCTCATCGCGGCTTCCCCCAATGGCCGACGATCGGACAATGGTGACAAATCGGCAGATGAAAGTCCAGTCGAGGTCTTCCACCCCGCGCATGGAGGGCGAAGAAATAGGCGGGCACCTCGTCGCCGGTGGCGCAGTGCTGGACCGACGACAATGTGGTCTTCTAAGTATTGAAGTCACGGGCTGTGCGGCCACCTGCGACTGGTGTGAACAACTCGGCGATCGCAGTCGTTCCGTGGCCCGAACTCCGGTGACCGTTGCGAGTCGCGAGTTGATGCCGGTGCCATCCTCAACCTAGACCGAGACCGGAAGTTGAGACACCTTCAGGGCGCGCGGGATCCGGAGGTCGGAACCCTCGCCAAGCGCGTAATCAGATGAAGAGGATCTGCGCGCCGCGGGTCATCTCGATGAACTGCGACGCGTTGATGATTCCCTCGATGTCATCGCGTAGATCGGCTTCTGTGAGCTTGTTCATGTCGGCCGACATCCGGCACGCCCACAGGTGTCCACCCGACGCAACGATCTGATCGAGGAAGTCCGGCACCTCCGGAATCCCAAGATCCGAGAGCTGCTTCTTCAGCATGTGTGTCGCCATTGCCTGCATCCCCGGCATCGGAGCCAGTGCCTGAGGAATGCGCGCGTCGCCGATCGGAAGATGCATGGCGGCATTGCCTGTGGGGGTGAACTTGAGGTTCCACATCCGCGACTTCGTAATCATGTCGAAGCCCCAGAAGGTGAAGAACAGGTGCGTCTCGACCCCCTCTCCGAGCGCGGCGTTGGCCAGCACCAAGCCGGGGTAGGCCATGTCCAAGTTCCCCTTGGAGCAGATCAGGGCGAGTGTGCGATCCGTCTTCTCGTCGTCGAACGTCGGAACGATCGGCGTTGTCTGTGTAGTCGTCATGGCTGGGCCTCCACTCTCGATGTTCACACGCAGCCTTGCGGTTTGGGTAATCCGGCGATGTACGCCATCTTCTTCGCAGGCTTCTTGGGGAACAGCAGGAACTGTTCTTTGATCGGCACGCCGCCGAGGGATTGCACACGGCGACTGGTTGCGGTTTCGCCCTGCTGCTTGTAGTCCTCGCGGAGGAACCGGATGACCTTCCAGTGCGCGTCGGTCATCTCGATGCCGATCTGCACGGCAAGCGCCGCGCCCAGTTCCTCGTTCCACTCGTCGTAGTCGGTGAGGAATCCTTCCTCATTGACGTGAACCTCGTGGCCGCCGATTGTGGTCACAGGCATTGGTTGTCCCTCCTCAATTGGTGCTTTCGAGGTGCTTGCCCGCCATCGACATCAGCGCGGGCAACGGCATCGGGCGGCCGGGGAGCAGAACGTTCCAGTACAGCCAGCGGAACATCATCTTCCCCCGGTGGTTCATCTGGGTTTCTTTGAGCAGACTGAACGGTCCCAAGCCCGGCAGCGGGTACTTGCCGGGCAACGGCTCGATGTCGTAGTTGAAGTCGATGAGCATGGCTTTGCCTTTGCCACATTCAATGAAGCAATTGGCATGCCCGTCGAACTTCTTGGTCATCTCCAAGCCTTGCGCGTGACGCACGAAGTTCTCAGGAAACAACTCCATCGAGAAGTGCGCGACCGATCCCGCTTTCGACGCGGGTATGTCTGATGCGTCGCCGACTGCGAAGATGTTCTCGTACGCCTTGGACAGCAGCGTGTGTTTGTCGACCGGCACGTAGTTACCCTCGTTGCCCAGCCCGGAACGAGCTATGTAGTCCGCGCCCATGTTTAGTGGGGTGGTCACCAGCAGGTCGAAAGGAATCTCCCGCTCATCGAACGAAACCAGCGTCTTGGCGTCCGGATCGATCCGCTCGACGACGAAGTCACCCTCGAACTGGATCTTGCGCTCCGTGAGCATCCCGCTGAGGTGCCGGGAAGCCACCGGCTTGGTGAACGGGCCCTCCAGCGGCGTCACATACGTGATGTCGACGCGGTCTCGCATGGCGCGTGCGGTGAAGAATGCATCGGCAAGAAACGTGAACTCCAGTGGAGCCACTGGGCACTTGATCGGCATTTCGACGATGTGCACGGCCAGTCGGCCACCGTTCCACGTCTCGAGCTTCTTGCGTAGCGCCGTCGCACCCTCGTACGTGTAGAACTCGTGAATGCTCCCACGCCACTCGCTCCCCATCATCCCAGGGGTCTGATCGGGTCGCGGCGATGTTCCGGTAGCGATCACAAGGTAGTCGTATGGCAGAGATGTGCCGTCCGTGAGAAGCACCTTGTTATCGTCCGCGGCCACGCGGTCGATCTCGCCGCGGATCAGATCGACCCCATCCGGAATGAACCGGCGCGTTGGCTTGACGATCTCGTCGTGGCGGTAGATGCCGAACGGAACGAACAAGTAGCCCGGTTGGTAGTAGTGCGTGTCGCTCTGCTCGACGATTGTGATCGCCCACTCCTCCGGGCGAAGGCGCGGACGGAGCTTGTTCACTGCCATCGTCCCGGCCGTGCCGGCGCCGAGCACCAGTAGTCGTTTCATCCTCCGCTCCTTGCGTCGCTTGTGTCATAAGGATGGGTCTGTGTGGCGAGCCGCGACAGCGCCGCGGCCACCTTCGGCAATGCGGTGAGAGCTTTCTCCCTGCCGACACCATCGAGCTGGTACAGCGCGGGATCATTCGTTCCTTCGGGCGCGATGCCCCCGATCAGAACCATCCCGATGAGCTGAGACCCGCGACGAACCAAGGCGCGCGCGCACTCAAACCCCAGCCGACCCGCCTGGAGACGAGCCTCGAAGTCGAGGTGGTCCGCAAGCGCGCGCCACTCGGCAATGCACGCTGCCGCAACGTCCGGATCACCGGCCCGATCGGTGAACCACGGGCATGGGTTGGCGACCTGCGTGATCGGGTGACCGGCCATGTCGGTCACCACCATCATGACGCCGAGCAGTTCCGCCGCCATGTCGATCACCGGCTGCGCCACGTTCGGAAGGAGCGCGACGGTGCTCTCAACCGCTGGGTTGTGCGCGCGGGCTGCCACTCCTAACCGGACCAGCTCATCCACGCGACCGGCAGGGAAACGCCACTGCCGGCCGACCTTCACGGCCGGCAGCCGCCCTGAGCCGGCCATGCGGTAGATCGTCGAGGTGTCGACGTCGAGCAACCGGCTCAACTCCTCAGCGGTGAGCAAACCCTTCGCAAGTTCCTGCCTCTCCTGCATGACTTGCAGGGTATGCTAACTCATGCATGTGGACTAGGGACCAAGGACCCACGGACAAAGAGGCTTTCGCCGTCACGCCCGCCTGGAAGACCCGCAGGGGCATCGTGGACGGAGCCACCGAAGAAACGGCGTGCCATCAACGCGGTATATTTACGGTTTGCGTAGATCGGGGGTGAACGCCCTTGGACGCATTGCGACGGGATCCGGAGGGCGGACACGTGTTTGACGATTCACGATCTCGCGGAGCAGGAACCGGCTGCTCGCGCTCGAAATGAGTGCTAGGGCGGGTTTTCCCCATGAACCCGGCTTCGAAGAGGTCCCGATCGAGGTCGTGTATCGTCGCCTGAGGGAATCGATTCCGGGGCTGCCTCGTCCGGGGCGCCCCGTTGGCGGACGGAGCGTGAGTTCGACGGAACCTGACGGCCACTCGAATGGGCACTCGGCGACCGAGACGCGGATACGGGAACTTGAGGCCGCTTTGTTGCGCATTCCGAGCATTACGGGCGCGCGCGTTGTAGCTACGCCCGCCGGTCGGATCGCTGAGGTGCATATTCTCTCGCGCCGCGATCGAGGGCCCAAGCAGTTGGTCCGAGACGTTCAGAGCGTTGCGGTGGCGAGCTTCGGGATCGAGATCGACTACCGGACGGTCAGCGTTGTTCAGCTCGAGGACGTCGCAGTCGAATCGGAATCTGAACCAGCCGCTCCCCAGGTTCGGGGCACCAGGGTGGAACTGCTCGGGGTTGCCGCCGAGACCAGTGGGCACGCGACCGAGATCACGGTGCGGCTCCGGCTTGGTGACCACGAGGAGATCGGTCGCGCGCGCGGTCCGGGCTCGTCGGGGATCCGGCTTGTCGCGCGCGCGGTGGTTGATGCGGTGGGCGAGTTCATGGGCGACTCCGCGCTGGACGTGGATTTCGCCGACGTCGTCCCCGCGGGACTCCATTCGGTTGCGGTCTCGGTGTTGCGACTCGCGACGCCGCGAGGGGACCAGATCGTTTCGGGCTCCGCAGTGGTGCGCAAGGATGCGGCCGACGCGATTGCGCGCGCATCCCTCGCCGCTTTGAACCGCCTGGTCTAGGTCCTAGTCCACGCGCGCCCGTGGTGGCTGCGACTCGCGGATGATTCGAACGGACTCCCCCGGGTCGGTAGCGATTGACCTTGCCTCGCCGACGGGCGCTGCGTCTCGGACGTCGATGATGACGCCTGGAGCGGAGGTTGCGCTCGATCCGACGGCTCTATGCGCACCTATGGTCCTGCGTCCCCGTGGGCCGTGCATCAGATCCTGAATTAGAAGGACCATCCCGGCCCAGATCACGAGGTCTCCGACGCTTGCGACCGCCGGCGCGCCGCCTAACGGGATGATGTCCCCCAGGAACCCCAGGCGTGTTCCGCCGGCGATGTCGATGAAGTGCTTCCCGCGGATGACGAGTTGCTGCGCAGCCGGGCCCTTCCATCCTGCGCGCGCGGCGGCCTCGGCACTGATCGGCATTCCCTGGTTCGCCAGGATCACGATGTAGTTCAGAGCCGCACCGAGGGCGATGAACCCGACGCCCGAGCGGCGCCAGTTCGCGCCGGCGAAGGCGAATAGCGCCGCGTATGAGACGATCACGAGGCCGTAGGCGAGCATGTTCGCGGATCCCGGAATGAATTGAGCTGCCGTTTGCAGGCCGACCCCAACGAAAACCAGCCAGACCAGCGGCATGCGCGCGTTTGCGAGGTTGCTTATCGTGCCACGGCGTGCGAAACCGGTTCCGAATCCGAGGACCAACACGGTTATGAAAGCGAGCATGAGTGGTATATACCTGCGGATCGGAGCCGGATCGAGGATGCGGGGGAAAATTGTGGATCTCACCTCTGTTCTTTATGAGACCAGCGCGCCGGTGGCGCGGATCACGATCAACCGCCCCGAGAAACGCAACGCGCTGAACGTAAGCGTCATGACGGAGCTGCGGGAGGCGTTCGGGCGCGCGCGCGCCGATTCTTCCGTAAAGGTCGTCGTTCTTACGGGCGCGGGTGAAAAGGCATTCAGCGCCGGCGGCGACCTGGGCGGGTTTACGGCGGAGCAGTCCAAGGTTGAACAGCATCTGATGCGAGGAACGCTTTCGGATCTGCTCGAGGATATGACTCGCTTGGGCAAACCGGTGATCGCGCGCGTCAACGGCCACGCACTCGCCGGTGGATTCGGACTTGTGTGTGGGTGCGATCTGGTCGTCGCGTCGGATCACGCGGAGTTCGGCATGCCCGAGGTGAACACCGGGTTGTGGCCGTTCATCATCACTGCGACGGTCCGCCGTTGCATGCCGGAGCGAAGGGCGCTTGAACTGATGATGACCGGCGATCGCATCGGCGCGGAAGAAGCGCAGCGTCTCGGGATCGTTAGCCGTGTCGCTTCTCCGGAGTTGCTCGACGAGGCTGTCGACGATTTGTGCGCAACGCTTGCGTCGAAAAGCTCGATGATTCTGCGGCTCGGAAAAGACGCGTTCTACGCGTCGCGCGACATGTCGTTTCGCGAGTCGCTGGACTACATGCACGGCCAGTTGGGAATCTGTTTGGAGAGCGAGGACGTCGTCGAAGGCGTCACGGCGTTCCTGCAGAAGCGAACGCCGGAGTGGAAGAACCGCTAGCCGCCTTTGTGTGTTGCGCAACGCCCGGGCGATAATGCCCGGACCACCCAGGCGGGCCCCGGTAAACCTCGGAGGATTGTCCTTCGGCGACGGGCCCCCGGAAGGGAGGAAACGTGACCGACGTCACTCCATCCAGCACGCCCCCGGCTGCCGGACCCGCCGGCGGCGAGAAGCGCGAAATGCCGACCCTTGCGTACGAGGGACCGACGCTTGCGCAGGCAGCAGCCGACCTCGTCGCACGCAAGGATCACCACCGCGCCGGCGGCGGACCCGACAAGGTCGCGCGCCAGCATTCACTCGGCAAGCTCACGGTCCGCGAGCGCATCGACAAGCTTTTTGACGAAGGGTCCTTTGGCGAGTTCGGACTTCTAGGTCATCACCAGTCGCAGTCCCCGCAAATGCAAGGCAAGTTCACGCCTGCGGACGGCGTGGTAACCGGCGTCGGCAAGATCGATGGACGGCGTGTGTGCTTGATCGCGTACGACTTCACCGTGATGGCCGGCTCGATGGGCATGGTGGGGGAGATCAAGGCGACGCGCATGCGCGAACTTGCGTTGCGCGAGCGGATTCCGATCGTATGGCTGATCGACTCCGCCGGCGCGCGCATCCAAGAAGCGGCCGGATCGCAATTCGCGCGCACCGGTGAGTTGTTCCGTGAACAAGTTGTGATGTCGGGAGTCATCCCGCAGGTGGCGGCAATGATGGGGCCCGGTGCAGCCGGAACCGCCTACATCCCCGGTCTCGCCGATTTCGTGCCGATGGTGAAGGGAATTTCGTCGATGGCTCTCGGGGGCCCGCACTTGGTCAAGGCAGCCGTCGGTGAGGACGTGACCGAGCAGGAGATGGGCGGTTCGCAAGTGCACTGCAAGGTCTCCGGAGTGGCCGACCTCGAGGTCGCCGACGACGACCAGTGCCTCGAGGCCATTCGGCACTACTTGTCGTTCTTCCCGTCGCACAACTGCGAGAAGCCCCCGGTGCGGCCCGCGTCGGATCCGGTGGACCGGCGATGCGAGGAGTTGTACGACATCGTTCCGGCGAACCCGCGCCAGGCCTACGACGTTCGCAAGGTGATCAAGGCGCTTGTGGACGACGGGGACTTCTTCCCCATGAAGCAGGATTGGGCGCGCTCGATGGTCACCGGGTTCGCGAGGTTCGGCGGCCGACCCGCAGGAATCGTGGCGAACCAGCCGATGTTTCTCGGTGGCGCTATCGACGTCAATGCGGCCGACAAGGCGGCACGTTTCGTGTGGCTGTGCGATGCGTTCGATATCCCGCTGGTGTTCCTGATGGACTGCCCCGGATTTCTCGTCGGATCGGCGGTCGAAAAGCAAGGCATCATCCGGCATGGATCCAAGATGCTGTTCGCCGTCAGCGAGGCGACCGTGCCCAAGATCACGGTCGTGATGCGCAAGGGTTACGGCGCGGGCTACTACGTGATGAACGGTCGCGCATTCGAGCCGGACAAGATTGTCGGCTGGCCCACCGCGGAAATCAGCGTGATGGGTCCGGAAGGCGCGGTGAACATCATCGGCCGCTCGATTCTCGAGAAGATCCCGGAAGAAGAGCGTGACGCCAAGCGCAACGAGATGATCGAGGCGGTGCGTTCTTCGATCGGCCCGTACGTCGCGGCAGGCTGGGGGTTTGTCGATGACTTGATCGACCCGGCCGATACTCGCTCGGTGATCTGCGAGGGTCTGGCGTACGCGGAGGGCAAGGCAATCGAGCGGCCGTGGCGCAAGCACGGAGTGCTGCCGGTTTGATGCGCGGCGGCGCAGCCGTCGTGCTTGCGGTCGGCGGGACCGTGACGACTCCGACTCGGGTCGAGCACCCCGGGACGGACGAGACCAATCGCGGTGATCGGCCGTGGCTTGTCATTGTGTGGAACGATCCGATCAACCTGATGAGCTACGTCACGTACGTACTGCAGAAGTTGTTCGGGTTCTCCAGAGAGAAGGCCCACAAGCTGATGATGCAGGTGCACACCGAGGGACGGGCCATCGTTTCCAGCGGCGCGCGCGAGCGTGCCGAGGCTGATGTCGCGCGCCTTCACCACCACGGCCTTTGGGCGACGATGCAGCGGGACTCGTGATGGCGGTTCGCCCCTTTACCCTGCTGTCGAACGGATCCGTACGGATGAGGTTGGCGACCGACGCCGCTCTTGCCGTTCGCCAGGTTGCCGAGGAAGTGCTGACGTTGCTTGAGGCGCCGGAGGACGAGGGGATGTATCGGCTGTTTCCTCCGGCGTACGCGGACGACGCGAACCGAGAAGAGGAGTTCCGTCGGATGACGAGGGACGACTTGATCGAGGCGAAGAAACACGCCGCGCGCGTCGTTATCGCCGGCATCGACGATGCGACGCGTGGGCGGCGGCGGTTGCTGTCGATGACGCTTGACGAGGAGACGGTGGGGGCGTGGCTCGGCGTGTGTAACGATGCCCGGCTTGTTCTGGGGACCCGGATTGGAGTTGCTGAAGACGCCTTCGACGAAGCGTTCCCCTCGGATCACCCCGACGCGCCGGCGCAGAACATGTACCTATATTTGAGCGCGCTGGTGGGCACGCTCTCGGAGGAGCTGCTCGGTGCAATGCCGGGTGACGAAGGGGCGCCGGAATGAGCGCGCTCGCGGGGAGGAGAGGAGCCAAATGGGCATCAACGATAAAGCCGTAATCACCGTCGCTCTTTCGGGCGTGGTCGCCAACCGGGCGCAGTGTCCGGGGATTCCCTATACCCCGGAGGAATACGCCGCGGAGTCCAGGCGCGCGTACGAGTCCGGGTGCACGATGGTGCACATTCACGCGCGCGAGTCCGACGGAAGTCCGACGCACCGCGTCGGCGCCTATAAGGACATCCGCGACGCCATCGTTTCGGAGGTTCCGGAGATCATCATTAACTTCTCGACGGGGTCGATCGGCATCCCCGTTGAAGAGCGCATTGCTCACGTTCGCGAACTCAAGCCCGACATCGGGGCACTGAACATGGGGTCGATGAACTACGCCAAGTACTCACCGAAGCGCAAGAGTTTGGTGTTCGATTTGGTGTTCTCCAACCCGTTCGCCGACATCATGAAGTTCCTCGAGGTGATGAACGAGGTCGGCGTGAAGCCGGAACTGGAGTGTTTCGACTCAGGCCATATTGGAAACGCTTTCCCGCTGATCGACATGGGCGTGTTGTCGGCCCCCGCGCACTTCTCGATCATCCTCGGCGTGCTGGGCGGAGCGTTGCCGACGACGCAGTCGCTTGCTTACCTGTCGTCGATTCTTCCCGAGGGATCCGACTGGGGAGTCATTGGGGTTTCGCACGAGCAATGGCGACTGGTGGCCGCTTCGGCGACGCTGGGCGGGAACGCTCGGGTCGGATTCGAGGACAACTTCTACCTGCCGAACGGCGAGATGGCGGCCTCGAACGGGGATTTGGCTGCCGCCGCGGCAGACATCATTCGAAAGACGGGACGAGAGATCGCCGGGCCGGACGAGGCGCGCGCGATCATCGGACTTCCGCCGAGGAGATGACATGGGAATCAACGTTGAAGCAGAGATGGTGGCCAACGTGTGGAAGGTGATGGTGTCTGCGGGCGCCGGCGTCGCCGAGGGGGACACGCTGGTGATCCTGGAGTCGATGAAGATGGAGATTCCGGTTGAGGCTCCTGTCGCCGGGACGGTGAGCGTGATCAATGTCGAGGAAGGCGGCGTCGTTCAAGAGGGCGACGTCATAGCCGTTATCGACTGAGTGACCCAGCGCGGCGCCCGGTGGGGAGGTCCTCACCGGGCGCTATGCTCAAATCATGTCGGGTCTGAGCGGTCTTGCCGGTCGCCACACCACGTTGTCGGCTAGAGACGTCGAGCACTTGCACCGTCTTTTGGCTGAGTGGCAACTGCTGGCCGACCTTGCCTTCTCCGACTGTCTGCTGATGGCGCCGACCGTGGGGGCGGAGCGGTTTCTGATCCTTGCGCAGGTTCGTCCGTACCCCGCGCAGACGCTCTATCAGGAGGACATGGTCGGCCGCTTCGTGGATGTGCTGAATCGTCCGAAGGTGGCCCTCGCGTTCCGCGAGGGGCGGATCGTTCGCGAAGGGGACCCCGAGTGGCACGGCGGAGTGCCGGTGCGAGAAGAGGCCGTCCCGGTCCTTCTTGAGGGGCGTGTCCTCGCGGTGATCAGCGCCGAGCAGAATCTCGCGGCCGCCCGCACGCCGTCACACCTGGAGTTGTCGTACCTGCGCGCCGCCGGTGATCTCGAACGGATGATCGCCGAGGGGACGTTTCCCTACATTGTCGAGGAGGAGTTCGAGCGAGAACTGCTGCCCCGCGTCGGGGACGGATTCTTGCAGCTCGATGCCGAGGGCAGGGTTACATACGCGAGCCCCAACGCGGTCTCCGCCTACCGACGACTTGGTTTGACCGCGAACATCGCAGGGGAGCGGCTGGTCGATTTGGATCCGGCCGCTCCGAGCGTCGCGCGGATGCTCGCGACGTGCCGGCCGGTCGAAGATGAAGTCGAGGCGAACGGGACATGGGTGCTCCGACGTTTCTTGCCGGTAGTCCACGCAGGTGATCTGGTCGGAGCTGTCGGGCTCGTTCGGGACATCACGGAGTTGCGGCGGCGAGATCGCATGCTTTCGATCAAAGACGCCACGATTCGCGAGATACATCACCGAGTGAAGAACAACTTGCAGACGGTGGCCTCGCTCCTGCGCTTGCAGGCCAGACGGCTCGGAACCAGCGAGGCGCGCGCCGAACTCGAGGAGTCGGTTCGGAGGATCTCGTCAATTGCTCTCGTCCATGAGACCTTGTCGCAGAACGAGGTCCCCGAACGAGTCGACTTTGACCGCGTCGCCCACGGGGTCTTGGACATGGCGGCACACTCGCTCGTGGGGCCCGATCGTCCGATCGAGTTTGCCGTGGTGGGCTCGAGCGGTGACTTGTCGAGTGACGTTGCCACGCCGTTGTCTCTCATCCTGGCGGAGTTGATTCAGAACGCGGTGGAGCATGCCTTCAAGAACTCCGGCGGGTCGGTGACTGTCGAGATGCATCGAGCGTCCAAGGAACTTCGCCTTGTCGTGATTGATGACGGCGCCGGGTTGCCGTCGGATTTCGCGCTCGAGTCGAGCGCCAACCTTGGCCTGCAGATCGTTGGGACCCTGGTGCGGGAACTCCGCGGGGACATCGACTTGCAGAGTTCAGGCGGAACGCGCGTGGAGTTGGTGATCCCGATCGGTCGGGAGTGAGCCGCCTTAGGATCCGCCGGGAAGCGTGCTCTCGATGCCCGCGCGCGACGGTTCGTCCGCCGGGGGATGGATGACGCGGTTCACGAGCAACCACGAGATGAGCAATACGAATCCGGCAAGGGCGATCCGGCCAATCCAGCGCCGACGCTCGCCGGCAGGTTCGCGCGCGATTCCGACGGGCCCGAGGTACTGCTCTCGGCCGGGGGTCATGGGAAGTTCTGTTTCTCTGCCGCGAACGGGTGACTCAAACGGCTACCGCCTGCCGAGCGGATCGCCTGGCTTCCCGGCGCTCCTCCTCGGTGCTGCCTCCCCAGATACCTGCGTCCTGACCCGTGTCCAACGCCCAGTCGAGGCAGGCCGACTGCGTGACGCACGTGCCACAGATAGCTTGAGCTGCCTGGACCTGCGCAAGAGCTGGGCCTGTTGTCCCGACGGGGAAGAAGATCTCCGGATCAGCGTCGCGGCACGCCGCCTGACCTCGCCAGTCCATTTCCAGTGCCCTCACCCGTCCCTTCGACGCAAAAATCCCATAAATTGTGAAAGGTTTCTCCAGTGCCGGAGCGGTAGCGACTATAAGACCGTGCTCACGGGCAAGGCAAGACCCCACAAGGAAAAAGGTTTCGCCGACTCCAATTGCGTTCACGTATTCACAAGGATGAGAAGATGATCGTGATTGCGCACCGGGGCGCATCTCTGACTGCACCTGAGAACACCCTTCCGGCGTTTGAGCAGGCGCTGGATGTCGGGGCCGACGGGATTGAGTTCGACGTCAGGGTCACGGCCGATGGGCGCTTGGTGGTCATTCACGACGACAACCTTGAGCGAATCACGGGTGATTCGACCCGGATCGCGGACATGACCTTCGACGAGGTTCGCCGGGCTGATGTAGGGCGCCGGCGGGAGTGGGGCGCGCGACTGCAGGTGCCGTGCGTGGAAGAGGTGATTGAGCTTGCTTCGGGTCGCGCGCGCCTGTTCATCGAACTCAAGGCCTCCTGGCGCGACGGCGAGTTCCGGTCGGCCGCGCCGGCCGCGGAAGCCATCCTGCCGCTGGTAGCCGGCGTTCCGGGTGTGACTCTGTCGTCGTTCGACCCGCTTGCCGTTGCGGCTGTTCGTGCTCTTGCCCCCGAGATCCCCACGGGAATCGGTTGCGCAGAGGCTCTTCCTCTGGACTGGTGTCTTCAGACCGCGGTGTCCGGCGGCCATGAGGAATGCCACGTGTCGAACGGCGCGGTCGAGGTCGGCTTCATCCGGCGCGCGCACGACGCCGGGCGACGGGTTTTGGTTTGGACGGTGAACGAACCGAGCCGGCTGCGCGAACTGCGGGACATCGGTGTCGACGGGGTTTTCACCGACGACCCGGCGGGCGCGCGCGCTGCCTGTGCACCCCAGGTGGGGACTCTATGATCACGCCAGGACGTTGAGCGCCTGGGGAAGTACCTCGAAACGGAACTGGGTGTCCTCCCCGGCGAAGTCACCGTCTACTTGGTACGGAACAGGTCTGGACGACTCGACACTGAAGTCGCTCAAGTCGTGCAAGGCTCGCACGTGCCGGAGTCGCGTGTGTCCGCCCGAGCCGAAGGCGCGCCATACCATCCGAAGCGTTCCTGCCGTCCCGAGTTTGGTGAGCGCCATAACGTCCAGCCCTAAGTCCTGATCGGCCTCAGGGCAGACCTGAAACGGTCGCCGGCCCAGGAATGTGAACGGGTTCGAGTTGGACGACGCGACCTCGTGGAGGTGGGTGATGGACTCGCCGCCGGCGTGAAGCGTTAGCGGCGGATCGTGTCGCGGGTACACGAAGAAGAACGTCCGCAGTGTCTGGGCGACGAACAAGCCCTCGCCGATCTTGCGCTTCAGGCGAAACCGGCGCTCGACGGCTCGCACCACTGCGGCGTCGAAGCCGATTCCTGCGCAGAAGGCGAATGCTCGCCCGTTGATCTTCCCGAGGTTGATCCGGCGGGCGGGGGCGTTCTCAGCGATCCGTTCCAAGACGACACCCGTCGCTTCGATCGGGTCGTTGGGAAGCCCCAGCGTGCGGGAGAACACATTCGTCCCGCCTCCCGGCAGCGCGACGACGGTGACGTCGGTTCCCGCGAGGCCGTTGACGACTTCGTTGAGTGTGCCGTCTCCTCCCAGCACCGCGACGATGTCGAATCCCTCATGCGCTGCCCCGATCGCCAAGTGGGTGGCGTGGTGGCGCCGCTTTGTCTCTGCGACGTCCAGTTTCAGCTCCGAGGCCAAAGCATGGGCGATGACGTCGCGCACGCGTGGAGAGACGCTCGTGGCTTCCGGGTTGAATACCAGCAGTCCACGTCTCATCGGCGGCTGATCGCATCCATGACTTCTCCCGCCTTTGCGTGTCGTCCGAGTTCCTTCTTCGAGAAGACCAACGTCCCGTCCACGCTGACCTCGAACACTCCACCCGAGGATGGCACGAGTTCCAGGGATTCGATTTCCTGCTCGTTCTCTTTCAGTACCTCAGCCGCCAGACCGACGGCTTTGTCTGCGTATCCTCAAACCGCGCAGTACTCGATCTGGATCTTCACGTCGCCTCCTTAGGGCAAGTCCAGGTGCATGCTACTCATTCCCGGCATCCTGCTGCCGGAACATGCACGCGTACCGGGATCCCCCGAAGTCATCCGTAAACGGCACAGGGGCATCTTCCCCACTCTTTTTGGGGCAGGTGCCTCAAGTTCGGCATGACATGGTTGGGACTGCCCCCGATCTGGTTGACTCGTAGCTTGTGAGCCTTTCACGCTGCAAGGGCTCCTTCGTACACGGCCTCAAACTCTACGGGAGTTAGCCGCCC